>DASVNL010000435.1:0-4597 GCA_036383875.1 Thermoanaerobaculia bacterium | reverse complement strand
CCGTTCGAGACGGTTGCACTGACGCCGCTCGGCTGCGCGAGCGACAGACTGTACGTCGTTGATGCACCAACGTTCGCGAGCTCGGTGCGGAAATAGATCGTGCGCGGGCCCATGGCGAACGTGCCGGTGGGCGTCGCGTCTGCATACGGCGCCGGGCGGAGATTTTCAAACGTCGACGCACTGAACATCGCGCCGAGGATCATCGGATCGTCGGCGACGCCTGGATTTTCGTCGAAATAGTTGCGGCCCGCGCGGCACGGTCCCGCGAGCGGCTCATAGCTCACATCTCCGACGCGCGCTTCGAAATGAATGTGCGGGGCTGTGCTCGCTCCGCTGCTGCCGACGAGTCCGATCTGCGTTCCGGCAGTCACGGTGTCGCCGACTTGCGCGGTGATGCTGTTGCGGCGCAGATGCGCGTATTGCGTGACCTGATCGTCATTGTGGCGCAGGACGATGTAGTTCGTCTTGAACGCCGGATCCGCGACCGTGTTCTGGTCCGGCTGACCATCGCGCACGTCGATGACGAGGCCATCGCGCACGGCGAACACCGGCACACCGATCTCCTGCTCGGCAAACGAGCGGATGTATGGATCGTGTCCCGAGTGGCCATTGAAGGTCAGGTCGGTGCAATTGAAGTCGACTTTGGCCGAGGAGTCGTCGAGATCGACGTAGTACGGAATGGCGACGTCGCGGCCCACTGTGCCCGCCACCGGATAGACGAGAAACGACGGCGGCTCAGCGGTGAGCGTCCCTGCGTCACTCTTGACGAGCGGCGGACGGGTGATGCTGGCGGCTTCCTGATCGGGACTCGACAACGGGGTCGAATGAAATTGCCGCACACGAACCTCGAGCGCGGCGGCGGAAACTGTCGAAATGCTGGCAATGAGAAGAAGAGAGAGTCCGCGCCTGATCATGGTTTTTCCTTCGGGGATGAACTGTGCTGCTACCCGAAGGCGCCTCAGTGCAATTGGTCTGCCGTGTCGTCAGCGCACTGAGATGTCATCGATGCACGCATGACCATCTGCGCTCGAGCCCGCCGGATAGAAGATCGAAACCTCGTTGACCGTCAATCCCGCTGCGCCATGGGCAAGCACCCGCGGCGTCCCATTGTCGACGTTCAACGATGCCTCGCCGGGCGATGACCAACGCAATTGCAGCGTGTGCCAGCCGGGTGTTAACGCCACCCAATCGCTCTTCACACTCGCCACGCCGTCCGGCGCATAAAGCGCGAGTCGGACGCTGCGCTCCTGTAATTCGACGCGCGCGCGTCGCGTATTGACGCCCTTCACGCGCGATTGCAGCGTGACGAGCCCCACCGTCGCGTCCGCCGTCCGCACGACGCTCGACACGTCGAGATCGAAGCGCAGGTCGACATTCGACAATGCGTCACCCGCGCGCGGTGCGAAATTGCGCGCCATCAGCACGCGCGGACCATCGCCGAGCTCGAGTCCCGAGGGACCTTCACGCGCACAGCGGCTCGTGATCCGTGTGCCTTCCTCTTCTCCGCGCCAGCCCGGCAGCAGCGCATCACGGACTTTCGCACAATTGAACGTATCGCGCGTGCGCGTGACCGCCTCGACGAACCGCGGCACTTCGGCTTCGCCATCCGACAAGCGATCGAGCACATTGCGCGTGATCGTTCGAACGATCGGATCGGTCGTCAGTGCGCGCGCCCAGTCCTGAGTTCCGGCGTTGAACACCACGCCGCCGGCGCTGTTCGTATACAACCCGATCGTGCCGAACCCGGCCGTCGCGGGAACAGACGCGAGAATCTCGTAATTGTGCGGCGTTGCATCCGAGCCATCGACGGCGTCGGGAAATCCTGCCGCGTCGCAGTTGAACAAGACGCCGTCCACCTCACCGCCCGCCGCAAGTCCGCCGAACGTGTCACCGCGCGTAGCGCCGGTTCCCGCCAGAGCCCAATGATCCGATTTCGCGATCGTGTAGACGCTGCGCGGCAGCGCCGTCTCCGTGTTGACGAAGCCGCCGTAACGAAACGACGCGCCCGCGATCGAATTTTCCGGATCGAGCACCGGCTCGTCGAACCAGTTCACCGTCTGCAGTCGCGGATCGCGCTCGGGATCGAGCGCCGCGTTCTTGTAGACGATCATCATCCGTCCCTGATTTTCGAGGCGGATCTGCCACCACATCGTATTGCCACCGAAGATCGCGATGTGGCGGCCGGATGCGCTGTACCGCTCGAGATTTTCACGCGCAGTGCGCGTCCAATACTCGGAATGGCCGTTGAAAATCACGAGGTCATACGGCATCAGCGTCGCCGGATCCTCCAGCTCTGACTCCGTCGCGACTTCGTACGTGCGCCCTTCCGATCGCATCCATTTCACAAACGGCTCGTCCCACACGGGAAAACGGCCGAGGCCGTTGTAGTCGTGGAAGGGGCGATCGTAGGTCACTGCCGTTGAACGTTCCGGCGATGTGGATGGATAGACATTGCGCCCGCCGAAACGGTTGTACGCCTGATATGTGTGCGTCGAGGCGATGAGCAACGTCCGCGACGTCGCGGCCGGTGTCGCGGGGCGGACCACGAAGAAAATGTTCTGCGTGCCGAAACGCGTCGGAAATCTCGCGGCGTAATGGCTGCTCGGCCACGTGGCCGGAATGTCGAGCGTGTAGGTCGCCTGCCATCCGCATCCGATCACATGACGGCCGGTGCAATCCTGCGGAGCCGACGTCAGACCGTCGATCGTTTTGATCACGCGATCCTCGGCGAGATCGACGATCTCGACAGTAAACGGCTTGACCGACGTTGCGATGCGTAACGTCAGAGAGCCGCCCTGTACGACGCTGATCGCGTCGGCGTAGCCGCCTTCCGTGTATTCGGGCTGCGTCCGGATGGGCGGCGCCGGATGACGAACGGCGCGGACGCGCTGTCCTTCAATCGTCGTGGCGAGCAGGAGCGTGCACAGCAGCAATCGCTGAGGAATGGGCATAGGGATTTTTTCGAGCACTGCTGAAGCAACCGCGCTGCAGTGCAAGCCCTCTGCCGCGTGGCCGGTAACTTGCTACAGCGACACGCGCGGCGCACCGATCGCGCTTCCGATCTTCAGCAACGCATCACCACAATTTCCATGACCTCTGCAGCCCTCGCGGCCGAATCACGTCCATCGCGCGAACGCCCCGTCGCCGTCCTGATGTCCCGATTTCCGTCTGTGACCGAGACGTTCATCCTGCGCGAGATGATCGAGATGGAGCGGCAGTCGCAGCCGGTCCGCCTCGTCCCGATGCTGCGCGAGTCGCCGCCGGTCGTCCACGACGCAGCGAAACCGTGGACCAGTCGCGCGCTCTATACGCCGTACTTCAATGCGCAAATTGCACGCGCGAATCTGCGCGCATTGCTCAGTCACCCAGTTCGATATTTGTCGCTCTTCGCGCGGCTCGTTGTGGGGACGATGCTGCGGCCAGGCACGCTGCTGCGCACACTCGCGGTTTTTCCAAAGTCCGTGTTGATTGCGCAGCAGCTCGAAGCGGAAGGCGTGCGTCACGTGCACGCGCACTTTGCGACGCATCCGACCACGATGGCGCTGATCATCAGCCGCCTCGCACCCATCACGTTCAGCTTCACCGTGCACGCGCACGACATTCAACTCGATCGCAGCCTGCTGCACTGGAAAGTGCGCGAGGCGCGCTTCATCCGCTCGATCTCCTATTTCAATCGACGCTTTCTCGACGGACTGTATGCCGAAGCGAAAGGGAAGATCGAGGTCATTCACGTCGGCATCGAGCCCGAAATGTACGAGGAAAACGCGCGGCTCGCGGCGATCGAACAAGGCGTGCCGCGTATTTTCTGCGTCGCGGCGCACAAGCCGTACAAAGGATTGCCCGTACTCATCGAAGCGTGCCGCATCCTGCGCGACGCGGGAGTCGCGTTTCGATGCGACGTCGTCGGACACGGTCCGATGCACGACGAGCTCGTCGCGATGATTCGCGAGCGCGGACTCGACGGCGTCGTCAATTTGATCGGCCCGCGCGGACAGGACGAAGTCGCGACGATGATGCGCGAGTGCGCGTTGTTCGTCCTGCCGAGCATCATCGCCGCCGACGGACAGATGGAAGGGATTCCGGTCGCACTGATGGAAGCGATGGCCAGCGGCCGCGCCGTCGTCAGCACGTCGATCGCCGGCATTCCGGAGCTCGTCGAGAACGGCGTCAGCGGCCTGCTCGTCCCGCCGGGCGATGCGGAGTCGCTCGCGCGCGCCATGCGCACACTGCTCGACGATCCGCAGCGCGCGCGGCAAATGGGGCGTCGCGGACAAGAGAAAGTCCGCGATGAATTTTCACTGCGCACCTGCGTCACGCAATTGCTGGCGCGTCTCGATCGCGAGGCTGCGTCGTGATCGTTGCAATCACGCTGTTCTGGATCTGCCTCGCCGTCTGCGTCTACGTCTATTTCGGCTATCCCGCGCTGCTCCTCGCGATGAGCAAATTGCGACCGCGACCCGTGCGCGAAGGCGATTTCACACCGCTCGCGACGTTCGTCATCGCGGCGTACAACGAAGAGAAAAACATCGCCGCGAAGATCGCGAACACGCTCGCGCTCGACTATCCCGCCGATCGCCTCGAAGTGCTGATCGTCTCC
>DASVNL010000434.1:0-5431 GCA_036383875.1 Thermoanaerobaculia bacterium | reverse complement strand
GAGCCGCAACGTCCCCGCGACGACGCGCGAGAGGTCGAGCAGATCGTCGATGAGCTCCGCCTGCGCTTTCGCGCTGCGGATGATCGTGCCGACGGCGAGCTTCGTCGTGGCTTCGTCGGTCATGCCGAGGTCGAGCATGTGCGCCCAGCCGCTGATCGCGGTGAGCGGCGTGCGCAACTCGTGCGACAACGTCGCGAGGAACTCGTCCTTCGCGCGATTCGCGGCTTCCGCCGCTTCGTACAACCGCGCGTTGTCGATCGCGACGGCCGCGCGTCGCGCGAGGTCTTCGATGAGGGGCACGTCCTGCTCGCTGTAGCGGCGTCCCGATTCGCCGCAGACGACGGTGAGCGCGCCGAGGACGCGGCCGCGCGCGATCATCGGCGCGATGATCCACGAGCGAAAGCCGAGGTTCTGCAGCAGCTCGAACTGCACGCTCGTCAACGAAAGCGCCCGCAACGTCTCCTCGGGGAACTCCGCAACGAGCTGCGTCTTCCGCGTCGTGAGGACGCTGTAGATCGCGTCCTTGTCCGGCGCCGGACGGGCGAGTCGCCCGAGGTCTTCGAGCATGCGGAGCTTCGCCGGATCGCGATGCTCGATCGCGAGACGCTCGTAGTTTTCATCCGCGCCGATGTGCACCGCGCACCAGTCGCCCATCGCGGGAACGCAGAGTCGCGCGAGATTGCGCATCGTCTCGATGTGGCTGAGCGACGTCGCGAGCAGCTCGCTCGCGTGGCTGATGAACGCGGCGTTCTCCTGGTGCCGCTTCCGTTCCTGTACTTCGTTGCGGAGTTGCGCGTTGAGGCCGGCCGCGCGCATTTGCGCGCGCCGCCGCTCTCCGACTGCAACACTCAGCGCTGCGGCGAATGCGCCGAAGAGCGCGAGGCGCAGGACGTCTTCCGTGAAGTGCACGCCCAACGATCCGAACGGCCGGAAGAGGACGATCGACGCGGCGATCACCGAGATGATCACGCTGAGCAGCCCCGGCCCCGTTCCTCCGGCGAGGGCGCAGATCAGCACCGCGCACCAGAGAAAGAAGAGGCGCATCGGCGCGAGGAACTGCGGCAGCGCCAATGTCAGGACGATGGCGGTCGCCGTGACGACCACCGCAATGGTGTAGCGAACCGCAGGACTCACGAGATTTCCGAGGATACCGCGGAGCGAGACGGAATGCCGTCTCTACAGCTTTTTATAGTCCGGACCGCCGCCACCCTCCGGCGGCACCCACGTGATCACCTGATACGGATCCATGATGTCGCACGTCTTGCAGTGGAAGCAGTTCGTGAAGTTGAGGAACGGCACTTTGCCACGTCCGTCCGCGGTGGGTTGCGGCTCGTAGACCTGCGCGGGACAGAAGTGGAAGCATGGGTTCCCATACTCTTCCGTGCAACGCGTGATGCACACCTCGGTGTCCGCGATGAGCAGATGCGCCGGCTGATTCTCTTCGTGGATCACGCCGCCGTTGTAGACGTTCGTGACTTTGTCGAACGTGTAGGTGCCGTCGTACTTCACCTTCGCCGGCGGATGCGGATCGTCCGATCCGAAGTAGCGTTTGATGCGAACCATCCGCGAGTAGCCTTCGTGACCTTCGAGCTTGTTCATGATCCCGAAGCCCCGGCCGCCCGTGACGATGCCGAGTCCCGCGTTGATCATGCCGGCGAGCTGGCCGTTGTTGAAGGCCTGGTGGAAGTTGCGCTGCGTCCAGAGCTCTTCCTTCGCCCACGAGGCTTCGAACAGCTCGTCGTACTGCTTGAGCTGCGCCGCAGAGAAGTCTTCGCCGAGGAGCGCGGCGAATGCGGCTTCGGCGGCGAGGATGCCGGACTTGATCGCGAGGTGGATGCCTTTGAGGCGCGCGCCGTTGAGGAACCCGCCGGAGTCGCCGAGGATGAGGAAGCCGTCGCCGTAAAGCTTCGGCATCGAGTAGTACCCACCCTCGGGGATCGCCTTCGCGCCCGCGGCGATCATCTTGCCGCCGCGCAGCAGTTCCTGAATCGCGGGATGCAGCTTCATGCGCTGCAGCTCGTTGTGCGGATCGAGCGTCGGGTTCTTGTAGTCGAGACCGACGACGAGTCCGATGTCGACGATGCGGTCTTTCATCCCGTAGATGAAACCGCCGCCGAACGTGTCGCGGTCGAGCGGGAAGCCGAGTGTGTGAATTACGGAGCCCGCGGGATAGCGATCGTCGGGAAGCTGCCAGAGCTCCTTCACACCGACCGAGTACACCTGCGGGTTCTTGCCGTTGTCGAGGCCGAACATCGCGGTGAGCTGCTTCGCACACGTGCCGCGCGGACCTTCCGCGAGGATCGTGAGCTTCGCTTTCACGTCGACGCCGGGCTCGAAGTTCGGCTTCGGCTGGAAGTTCTTGTCGATGCCTTTGTCGCCCGTGCGCACGCCCACGACGCGACCTTCTTCGACGAGCACGCGCGAGGCGGGGAACTCGGGGAACACGTCGACGCCCATCTCGCCGACGATGCCGCCGAGCCAGCGCGTGACTTCGCCGAGCGACGCCACGTAGTTGCCGTGATTCTGCAGCGGCGGCGGCATTATCGGCGCGGGGAACTTCTTCGTCTCGGTGAGGTACCAGAACGCATCGCTGGTCACCGGCGACTCGACGGGGCAGCCGCGCTCGAGCCAGTCCGGCATGAGCTCGGCGATTCCGCGCGGATCCATGACCGCGCCGGAGATCCCGTGCGCGCCGATCTCCTTCCCCTTCTCCAGAAGCGCGATGGAGATTCCTTCGAGCTTCTTCTCGCTGTCCGACTCGTTGTGCAGCCGAATCAGTTCAGAGAGTTTGTACGCCGCCGCGAGTCCCGCGGGTCCGGCGCCGACGATGACCACGTCGACGTCGAGAGACTCACGCTCGATTCCGGGAAGTTCAGCCATGCAGATGCGCTCCTTCGAATTGCGGGGGCATTGTAGTTTGGTTGGCGGTTCGCGCGCCTTCGGCGCGCTGGCGGTTGGCGGTTGGCGGTTGCCGATCAGCGCGATTCACGTCGTGGCCGGGTGGCGACCTCCCGCCAACCGCCAACTGCCAACCGCCAACTGACTCACGACGCCGACACCCCATCCCGCAGCCGCGTCATCAACACATCCCCCAGCGGCGGCTTCGGAATCGACGCGATCACGTCGTCCAGCTTCTTGCAGATCGACTCCGGGACGTTGCGCGTCGAGCGGTGCCATTGGTGCCAGAGGCGGACGTAGTGCATGCGCAGGCCGCGGCGGAGCGGGTGATGCGCGCGGACGCGGCTGAGACTCAGCAAGTTCCCAGCGACGGCTTCCCACGTCAGCCAGCCGTGCGATCGGTACTGATCGCTGATCGAACCCTGGTGAATGCGATACAGCGCGCCGACCGTGCCGCGATGCGCGACCGGCTTTCGTTGTTCGAGCACGCGCCAGATCATCTCCGTGTCGGACGCGCAGCCGAAGCGTTCGTCCCAGCCGCCGATGACCTGCATCACGTCGCGACGAATCATGAACGCGGTGCTCGACCAGAGTTGATAGCCCTGCGCCGCGATGTCCCACCAGCGCTCACCCGATTGCACCGTGTCGCGATACGGATCGATGCCGCCGCGCGACATCGCGTCGTCGCCCTGGATGCCGTCGAAGGGCTCGAGCTGTTCGTCGCACTGGAGCGTGCGCATGCCCGCGGCGATGATCTCGGATTCGTCGAACGCCGTGACCAGACGCTCGATCGCAGTCGGCTTCAGCGCGTCGTCCGCATCGAGTTTCAACACGAGCTGGCCGCGTGCGAGCGAGAGGCAGCGGTTCCAGTTGCCGGTCATGCCGAGGTTGTGAGGATTGGGCTCGACGCGAATGCGTGGGGACTCGTGCGTGCGAAGCCGCGCGAGCGTGTCGTCGGGCGACGCATCGTCGACGGCGACGAGCTCCCAGTCGCCGAACGTCTGCGCTTTCACGCTTTCGACGGCCTGGTCGACGTAGCGTCCGACGTTGTAGGCAGGAAGAAGAATCGAGACTCGCGGTTGCATCGCGATGCTGATGTTATCCTTCGGGCCGCGCGATGTCCGAGCTCTACGCGCCACTCGTTCTGCTCTTCATCTGCTGCGCGCTCACCGCGTTCGTGGCAACTGCCATCGTGAGGAAAGCGGCGCAGCACATCGGACTCGTCGATCAGCCGGGCGAGCGCAAGATCCACGTGATCGCCACTCCCCGCCTCGGCGGCGTCGCCATCATCTTCGGCTTCGGCTTCCCGCTGCTTCTGCTCGCCGCGAACGAACGCGCCGCGGAATTGGTCTCGAAAAATCTCACGTACCTCTTCGCCGTGCTCGCCAGCGGATCGCTCATCGTCGCCCTCGGCGTGTATGACGATCTGATCGGCACGAACGCGCCGAAGAAGTTCGCCGTGCAGTTCGCGGCGGCGTTCATCCTCGTGTCGTTCGGCTTCCAGTTCGACTTCGTCACCCTCGCCGGCCAGCACTTCGACCTCGGCATCCTCGGCATCATCGCGTCCGTGATCTGGGTCGTCGGCGTGATGAACGCGGTGAACTTCATTGACGGCATGGACTCCCTCGCGACCGTCGTGTCGATCACCATCGCCGTCGCGTTCACGATCATCGCGATCCTGCGGCAGGACGTCTTCTCGCTCGTGACGATGATCGCGCTCACGGGAAGCCTGATCGGCTTCTATCCGTGGAACAAACCGCCCGCGAAAATCTTCATGGGCGACACCGGCAGCTTGTTCATCGGCTTGCTGCTCGCGGCCGGTTCGATCGCGCGACCAAGCAAGTCGCCGACGGCGCTCATCATCGGCGGTCCGATTCTCGCGCTCGCGCTGCCGGTGATCGACACGCTCATCGTGATGAAGCAACGCTTCGGCGGATCGCGCCTGCCGCTGCTGCAGCGCTTCTCGCGCGTCTTCACCGCGGACAAGAATCACATCCATCACATCCTCGTCGAACGCTACGGCAGCGTCGGCAAGGCGATCTTCGCGATCTGGCTCGTGTCGCTGCTGTTTTCGGTGGCAGCGGTGATGACGGTGATGGATTCGACGAAGTGGATCGGCTACACGTCGGGCGGTGTCGCGCTGCTCGCGCTGTTCGTGCTGCGATATCTTCCGCGGCGGCATGCGCATCCTCCTGCTCGCGACTGACGCGTACGGCGGCCACGGCGGCATCGCGCTGTTCAATCGCGAGTTCGTCTCCGCACTTGATCGCCATCACGTGACGGTCGTGCCGCGGGTGATCCGCGGCGAAGTCCGCGACGTGCCAGCGCACGTGCGATTCATCGAAAGCGCGGCGCGCGGCAAGTTCGCGTATCTGCGCGCGCTGCTGCAACTGCGGCGCGAGTCGTTCGATCTCGTGATCTGCGGACACATCAACCTCCTGCCGCTCGCGTGGGGCAAGCCGCTGCTCGTCGTGCACGGCATCGAGGCGTGGCCGCCGCGACGCCGCTCGCTCGCGAAGTGTCGCGGCGTGAT
>DASVNL010000433.1:0-8590 GCA_036383875.1 Thermoanaerobaculia bacterium | reverse complement strand
CCGCGGGCGGGGGCGCCGGCGCTCCTCGGTTCAGCGCGTGGACGAAGTTGAGGGCCGCGCGTCATTGGCGATCGCCTGCTGGTGATTCCAGTACAGCCACGCGCCGGCCGCGCCGCCGAGGACGATCACGAGGACGAGCGTCCACTTGAGCGCGGACGACGACCGCTTCGGCTCAGACTCGGGCTTCCGTTCGACGACGACCGCCTGCATCGGCTGCGTGATCTCGACCGTCGCGACCGGCAGCTTCTGCGTGTCCTTCACCGTCTCGTCGAACAGCGAGCCGTCGGGCGCATCGAGCGGTTGCGTGTCTTCGAAGCGATCGACGACCGTGTCGTCGCCGGCGTAGCCTTCCGGCTCGGGCTCATCCGTCGACTCGACACGCGCGACGATGACCGTCACGTTGTCGGGCGCGCCGCGTTCGAGCGCGCGTCGCAGAAACTCGTCCGCCGCCGCGTCGATCGTCATCGCGGCGATGTCCTTCAACTCTGCCTCCTTCACGACGCCGTGCAAACCGTCGCTGCAGAGAATGAAGGTGTCGCCTTCGCGCAACTCGATCGGACCCCGCACGTCGATCTCGACGTCCTCGGCCACGCCCATCGAGCGCTGCAACACATTGCGACGCGGATGCGTCTCCGCCTCAGCGGGCGTCAGCAATCCCTCGCGCACCATCGTCGCGACGAGCGAGTGGTCGTCGGTGAGCTGGCGGATTTCTTCGCCGCGCACGAGGTAGATGCGCGAGTCGCCGACGTGCGCGAACCAGCCCTGGCCGTGATGAACGGCGAGCGCCGACGTCGTCGTGCCCATGCCGCGCAGCTCGGGATTGGTCTGCGCTTCGTGGAAGATTCGCGAGTTCGCGCGGGCGAGCGAGTCGCGCAGCGCGCGTGAGATGTCGGTGGTTTCGCTGCCGAGGTATTGGGCTTTCACCGTTTCGGCGGCGAGTCGCGATGCGGTCGCGCCGCCGCGATGTCCGCCCATTCCGTCCGCGACGATGAGCAGACGTCCTCCCGGATGGCTTTCCTTCTCTTCTTCGGGAGTGGTGTACATGCCGAAGTCCTGATTCTCGGCACGCACCAGTCCTACGTCAGTGCGGAGTGCCGCACGAACGATGAGTCGGCGCTGAGGTGTGACGTCGGACGATGCTGGCTCGCTCATAGCGAACTACCCGGCTAGTGACAGGGAGTCGGTAGTATAAACCCGAGTGGAGCGGCGGGCTCTCAGCCCGCCGTCAACTATAATCGCGGCGCTCATGGAACAGCTCCAGATTCACTACGTCGATCTCGGCGTGCCGCGCGTCACCGACTTGAAGTCGGATCTGTCGATCGGCCGCACCGAGGGGAACGATCTGGTGCTGAATCACCCGTCGGTCTCGCGGCGTCATGCGAAGGTCGAGTCGCGCGAAGGGCACTACTGGATCGTCGACCTCAAGTCGACGAATGGCGTGAAAGTGAACGGCACGCTCATCAGCGAGTCCGCGATCACCGTCGGCGACAAAATCCTCGTCGGCTCCGTCCAGCTCGACGTCAAGCCGCTCCCCTCCGTCGACTTCTCCGGCGAGTCGATGTTCGACAACCCGTCGGGCACCGTCATCCGCCGCATCTCCGATTTCAACTCCGAGTTCGGCCTCGACCTCGGCGAGGTCGAGAAGGCCGCGGTCCGTCCGCCGTCCGAGCCCGGCATTCCGGGCGAGCCGTCGGTCACGCGCGAGAAGATCTTCCAGGTCCTCGTGCAAGTGGCGAAGTCGCTGCTGCAGACCGAAGAGCTCACCGATCTGTTGAATACGGTGATGGACATGATCTTCCGCTACCTCCCGGTGGAGCGCGGCCTGATCATCCTCTTCGACGAAGCCGGCGAGCCTGTGCCGCGGCTGACGAAGTTCATCGAAGGTGCGGACGCGACCGACATCCCGATCTCGCGCACGATCCTCAAGATGGTCGCCGAGCAGCAGATCGCGCTCATGACCTCGAACGCGCTCGAAGACGCGCGACTCCTCGGCGGCAAGTCGATCGCGATTCACGGCATCCGCTCGGCGATGTGCGTGCCGCTGTGGAATCGCCAGCGCGTCATCGGCGCGGTGCAGGTCGACTCGCCGATTCACATCGGCCGCTTCACCGAAGAAGACCTCGATCTCCTCACGGCGCTCGCGAACTTCGCGGCCGTCGCG
The DNA here is from genome assembly GCA_036383875.1 of Thermoanaerobaculia bacterium. GTDB lineage: Bacteria > Acidobacteriota > Thermoanaerobaculia > Gp7-AA8 > Gp7-AA8 > QHVT01. The sequence goes on along the minus strand of DASVNL010000433.1, from coordinate 6,429 downwards.
ATCGAACGCGCGCAGCTCGCGGAGAAGATCGAACACGAGCGCAAGATCCGCTCGAAGATGGAGCGCTATCACTCGCCTGCCGTCATCGACGAGATCGTGAAGGGCGTCGTCGCCGCGGCGGAGACCGACGTGCGCACCGCCGACGTCTCGATTCTCTTCGCCGACATCTCCGGCTTCACGACCGTCTCGGAAACGAAGCGGCCGGAAGAAGTGCGCGAGTTTCTCTCGAACTTTTTCAGCGCCGCGGTGGACGCGATCTTCGCGTACGGCGGCACGCTCGATAAATTCATCGGCGACGCGGTGATGGCGTTCTTCGGCGCGCCGATCCCGCAAGACGATCACGCGGATCGCGCGATCATGGCCGGCCTGATGATGCAGGAGCGCGTCGAGCTCTGGAACGAAGAGCGCGAGAAGGAAGGCTTGCCGCCTGTGCGCATCCGCGTGGGCATCAACAGCGGACCCGCGGTCGTCGGCAACGTCGGCACGGAGAAGCGCGTCGACTACACGGTGCTCGGCAGCTCGGTGAACATCGCCTCGCGACTCGAGAGCGGCGTCGCGAAGCCCGGCCAGCTCGTGATCTCGCAGAACACGCTCGAGCGCGTCATCGGCAGTTTCGAAATCGAGTCCCTCGGCGAGTTCGCACTCAAGGGCCTGCAGCAGAAGATGCCGGTCTTCCTCGTGAAGTCCTCGCCGATTCCAGTGCGCCGCACCACCGCGTCCGACACGTTCCACGCGGTTCGCAGTCCGACGATCTGACGAGCTCGTTCGCGTCGGCGCGGAACTTTCATTCCTCCTGCTTCGTTCTAGCTGTGTCAGTCATGCCGCGCCCGAAGTCCATGCTTCGCACGATTCTGCAGCCGCTCGCGATCGCGGTCGGCCTTGCTGCGTGCGCGCGCGCGGCGATGCACATCTACGCGATCCCCTCGTCGTCGATGTCGCCGACGCTCGAGCCCGGCGATCAGATCGTCGTGACGCGCTACTTCGCGTCCGAACCATCGCGCGGTGAAGTGATCGTCTTCCGCTCGCCGCTCAACGACGAAGAGCTGATGGTGAAGCGCGTCGTCGCTGTGCCGGGCGAGCTCGTCGACAGCCGCCTCGGACGTCTCCGCATCGGCAATCACACCCTTCCCGAACCGTACGTCTTGCGTCCCGCGATGACCGGCGCGATCCAGGCGCAGCTCGTCCCCGCCGACTCGTACTTCGTCCTCGGCGACAACCGCGAGGACTCGCTCGACAGCCGTTCGTGGGGCGTCGTCTCACGCGATCGCATCGTCGGACGCGCGCGTCTCGTGCTCTGGTCTTCGAGCACGACGCACCACGAGATCGTCCACGCCGAAGGCGACGCCGCGTCGAATGCGCGCGCTCGCGTCAACGGGCGAGGCCGCATCTTCAAATGGATCGAGTGACCTGCTACTCTCACGCGCAGTTCGTTCGGGAGGTCCACACATGCTGCGCAAGCGTTCACAACGCGGTGAAGGTCAATTCGGTTGCCTCGTCGGTCTGGCCCTGCTCCTGGTGGCAGCGCTCGTCGCCTACAAGATGATCCCCATCAAAGTGAAGGCGGCCGAGATGCGCGACGTCGTGTCGGACGAGTCGAGATCCGCAGGCCAGCACAACAACGGACAGATGATGAAGGCCATCCTCGCGAAGGCCGAACAACTCGAACTGCCGGTGAAGGAAAGCGACGTGCAGATCAATCGCACCAAGGATTCGGTGCGCGTGGACGTGCGCTACACCGTGCCCGTCGACTTCCCCGGCTTCACCTACAACTGGGACTTCCACCACTCCGCCGAGAATCCGATTTTCTGAGAACGAACCCAATGACAGTCACGATCAAGATCCGAGACAACGGTCCCTATCTCGTCGAAGGCGAAGACGTGAAGCTCGTCGACGCCGCCGGCAACGAAGTTCCCTGGATGAAGCGCGCGCTCTGCCGCTGCGGCGGCTCGACCATCAAGCCGTTCTGCGACGGCACGCACTCGAAGATCGGATTTCAGGGCGCGAACGCGGCCGTCGAGAAGTCCGAAGAGCCGAAGTCCTAACTCACCGCACGATCATCACGTCGCTCAGCGACTTCTTTCCGATGTCCGGCACCCGGCACTCATCCGCCGGGTAGCCGACCGGGATGAGCAGAAACGCCTTCTCGTTCTTCGGACGCTCGAGGATGTCGCGCAGAAATCCCATCGGACTCGGCGTGTGCGTGAGCGTCGCGAGTCCCGCGGCGTTCAACGCCGCCAGCAGAAATCCGCACGCGATTCCCACCGACTCGTTGACGTAGTAGTGCGTGACGTGCGCACCGTTCGCGTCGACTCCGAAGTCTTCCTTGAACACGACGATCAGCGCCGGCGCGATCTCGAGGAACTCCTTATGCCAGTCGGTCAGCAACGGCGCGAGCGCACGTAACCACTCCTCCGTCATGCGACCGTTGTAGCTCGCGTACTCCTCTTTCTCCGCCGCGATGCGGATCTCGCGCTTCACCGCCGGATCCTTCACGACGACGAACTTCCACGGCTGCATGTTCGCGCCCGACGGCGAAAGCGACGCAGCCTCGATCGCGAGCGCGAGGATGTCGTCCGGAACGGGATCGCTCGAGAACTCGCGCACGGTGCGGCGCAGTCGGATCGTTTCGAGAAACGCGCGCGCATCGGCACGCATCTCGTCCTCGGACTTGCGCTCGCGCGCGTACGGAATCGTCGGGTAGGTCACGTCCATGGCAACACCATCGTCATCCAGAGTCGAAGGCACGCGAGCTCGACGAGAATCGCCGCGACGAGCCACGCGATCGCGCGACCGCGAATCGTCTCCGCGCGCACGACGCGCACGATCATCACTGCGCCCACGATCACGCCCGCGAGCACGATGAGCGTCACGCTCCAGAACAACGTCGCGGGGACGCGCGTGAAGAGTCGCGCGAGGGAGAAGTAGAAGAGCGCAAACAGAAACGCCGCCAGCGGCGCGATGGCGGCGTTTCGTAGACGCGTGGACGCGTCGTCTGCGCGGATGGATTCGAACACTTAACTCGCGGCCGCAGTTTCCTGCGCGCCGCGCGCGTCTTCCCACTCCTCGGCTTCGTTCGAGAAGAAGCTCAGGCGCACCTTGCGATACTCCTTCGTCGGGAAGAGCGCCTGTTTCTGCGACAGGCCGCTGTCGATCGCAAGATCGTTGATCACTGACTCGCACTCGTCGACGGAGCGCGCGTGCACGGTCGTGTAGAGGTTGTACGGCCAGTCGTCGTACACGGGTCGCAGATAGCAGTGCGATACGGCGCGATGCTGCGCGAGCTTCGATGCGTAGTCATCGACGCCGTTGTCCGGCACGACCCACACACCCATCGCGGACGCGGTGAAGCCGGACTTGCGCGGATGCACGACGGCGGAGAATCGGCGGATCTGTCCGCGCTTGTGCAGCGTGCGCGCGGCAGTGAGCAGCTCTTCGGCGGCGACGCCGGTCATCCGCGCGAGCGCATCGAACGGACGGGGTTGCAGCGGAAGGTCGCGCTGCAGCAAGCGCACGCATTCGATCTCGAGCGGCGTGAGCGGCGTGTACTCGCTCTGCTCGCTCTCGTGATGCGACTCGCCGTCCGCGCTGCTGGTCTTGTAGAGACGCAACGTCGGCAGCGGGCGGATGGTCTCGCATTCGGCTTCGCGGCCGAGGGCGTCGATCGTTTTGTCGAGACCCAGCTTGGAGAGTGGCGAGACGAAGATCGTGAACCAGAGATTCAGATCGTTGTTGCGCCGGTAGTTCTGCGTGACGCCCGGATGCGCGTTGATCGTCGCGGCCGCGTCATCGATGCGATCGGGCGAGACGCGCGCGGCGACGAGGCACGATCGATAGCCGAGCGCGCGCGAGTCGAACTGCGCGGCGACCTGACGCACGATGCCATCGCGCTTGAGCCGCTCGGTCCGTTTGATCACTTCTTTCTCGGACATTTCAAGCGACTGTCCGAGAAACGCGAACGGCGTGGAAACGAGCGGAATCTCTCCCTGCAGAGCACCCAGCAGCTCCCTGTCCCGTTGATCCATTTCCTGCATTTAGACCCCTCGGCGTGGTGAGGTACCGTTGGATTGAAGAGAGGAAACAATTCTAGCGGAACTTCGGGAACTCCTTCTCAACGATCTGCTCGTTTCGCGCGATCTTTTCGCGATGTGAGGCAGCGCACTTGACAACGTCTTTCCGATCGATGCCGAAGTAGCCGTCGGGAAACGGTTCGAGCTTGCGCAGCGCCGCGTCGAAGAGTCGCACGCCGCCGCGAAATGTCCCGCGTTGGACATGGTGATAGGCCGCGGCGAGCTGGATCAAACCCTGGAGAAAAATCTTCTCCTCGCCCGCGGCTTTGAGCCACAGCGTCTCCCACGCTTCATGCGCGTGCCAGAAGCTGTTCGCGTTGAAAAGGGAGATGCCCTCGGCGAGAGATGGATGCATGACGACGTGTCATTCCGCGCCGCAAAGACGGCGCGGAATCCCCCGACTCCTGACCGCAGGGGATCCCGTGCGGACGCACGGGATGACACGAGACGCATTCATCAGTCGCTCGCGCGGGTACCTTTGCGGAGGACTCCGCAGATTGCGGTGGTGAAGTCGGACGTCGAGCCTTCGCCGCCGATGTCGCGCGTGCGGCTCTCCGGACCCATCGCCAGCACTTTGACGATCGCGTCGCCGATGCGCTTGGCCGGACCGCTCTCGCCGATGTGATGGAGCATGAGCACTGCCGACTGCAGCAGCGCAAGTGGGTTCGCTTTGTTCTGACCGGCGATGTCCGGCGCGCTGCCGTGCACTGCTTCGAACACCGCACCGTTCTCGCCGATGTTCGCGCCGGCGACGACACCGAGTCCGCCGACGAGGCCCGCGGTGAGATCCGAGACGATGTCGCCGTACAGGTTCTCGAGCAGCAGGATGTCGAACTGGTTCGGGTTGACGACGAGCTGCATGCAGAGGTTGTCGACGATGCGATCGTCGGCCACGATGTTCGGGTAGTCCTTCGCGACGTTGCGGAAGCACTGCAGGAACAGGCCGTCCGACAACTTCATGATGTTGGCTTTGTGCACGACGGTGACGCGCTTGCGTCCGTGCTTGATCGCGTACTCGAACGCGAAGCGCGCGATGCGCGTCGACGCTTTCTCGGTGATGATCTTCAGCGACTCGACGACGCCGGGGACGACTTCATGCTCGAGTCCCGCGTACAGCGACTCGGTGTTTTCGCGCACGACGACGAGGTCGATGTTCTCGTAGCGCGTCTTCACGTTCGGCATCGAGTAGACCGGGCGCAGGTTCGCGTAGAGGTCGAGGGTCTTGCGCAGCCGGACGTTGATCGACGCGAAGCCCGTCCCGACGGGCGTCGTGACCGGACCCTTCAGCGCGACTTTGTTACGCAGAATCGAATCGAGGACTTCCTGCGGGAGCGGATCGCCGGACCGCGCGATCGCTTCCGCACCGACGAAGTACTTCTCCCACTCCACGTCGACGCCCGCGCACTCGATGATCTGCACCACGGCCGCCGTGACTTCCGGCCCGATGCCGTCACCCGGGAGAAGCGTAATTTTATGTTTTGCCATTCAATGACTCCGTTAACAACTCATTCATGACTCGTGCACGATCCCGCGCGCGCGCCACGTCGAACTCCAGCGGCACGATATCGCGAAGCGCGGCGTACTCCGGCAATTCCTCGAGACATCGGCGGATGCTGTCGAGCGTCGGGGGGATGAAGTCGAGGTAGTGCATGCGCGCGCGGACGATGGGCTGCTTTGCAAACGTCCCGAGGATCTTGATCGAACGCTGCAGGAGCGTTTCGAAGTAGCGGCGGCGGATGTCGCCTTCCGCGCCGATGCGACGCCGGTAGTGCTCGAGGAACTCGAGCTCCGTCGCGTCGCCGATGATCCCGGCCACGCCGCGATCGCGCAGCAGCGACGCGAGGTCATACGTATCCGGACCCATTCTCAGGTCCTGATAATCGATCAGATAAAGCGCATCATTTACGACATGGATATTCTGGCCGTGATAATCGCGATGACATAGCACGTACGGATGTCGCGCGACGTTCTCGCAAATCGATTTCGCGTAGGGTTCCAGCGCGGCACCATCGCCGCCCATCAGCTTCTCGACGTAGAACTCGCGGGCCATCGCCAGCTCGTTGATGAAGAATTCAGCGGTGAACGGCGCGTTCAGCCCGCGATCGCCGGATTGCTGGAAGTCCGCGAGCAGGTCGATCGCGTCGTGATAGAGGCGCAGGCCTTCGTCGCGGTCGTCGTGCAGGACGTCGTACAGCGTCCGATCGCCGACGTCGTTCTGCAGGACGGCGAGGTCGCAGTGATGGAGGACTTCGGGAAGTCGCGCGTGCGGCGCAACCGCCTCATACGAAGCGAGGAAGCGCGCGAGCTGGCCGCGCACTTCCTCGGGGTAATACGCAAGGATCCAGGTGCGCCCGTCGGGAGC
>DASVNL010000432.1:0-1593 GCA_036383875.1 Thermoanaerobaculia bacterium | reverse complement strand
GAGATGCAACCGCGCCTCGGTTTGTTTTTGCGTGCGTTGGAGCAGGTAGTACGAGCCGTCATGCCGGATCAGCACATACGGGATGATCTGTTTGTACTGCGGCGACACCTCGGCCGTCGGACGGTCGATGAAGAAATGCAGTTCCTGGATGCGCTCGAGCATCTCGTCCGTGTTGTCGACGACGAGGCCGACCTGCACGAGATACTGCGCGATCACGTCGCGCTCCACCACCATCACCTGTTCGACTGTCTGTTCGGTCATCGAAAGTACTCCAGTACTTCATCGTGCAGCGGGCCGTTCGTCGAGATCACGTTGCCGCCGTCGAACGTCGCGTTGCCGCGAAAGTCCGTGAAGCGGCCGCCGGCTTCTTCGACGATCACTTGAATCGCGGCCATGTCCCACGCGGCCACCGCGGGCTCGACGGCGATCTCGATCGCGCCTTCCGCGACGAGCATGTGAATCCAGAAATCGCCGAAGCCGCGCGCACGCGTGCAAGCGCGCACGAGTTTGAGGAAGGAGTCGGTCGAGCCGTGCTGATCGAAGTCGGTGACGCTGTCGTACGCGATGTGCGCCTCGCTCAGCGACTCGATGCGCGACGCGTGCAGCCGTCGGCCGTTCGCATACGCGCCTTCGCCTCTTGCCGCCCACCATCGACGTCCCATCGCCGGCGCACTGACCACACCGACGGTGACTTGATTGTTCTCCGCAAGGCCGATGAGCGTTGCGTACACGGGGATGCCGCGCACGTAGTTCTTCGTCCCGTCGATCGGGTCGATGATCCAGCGCCGCGACTGCGATCCCGACGTGCCGTACTCCTCGCCGAGGATTCCGTCGTCGGGACGCTCGCGCGCGAGGATTTCGCGAATTGCGCGTTCCACCGCCTCATCTGCCTCCGACACCGGCGTCATGTCGGTCTTCGTGCGCACGGCCAGCGTCGCGGACTGGAAGTGTCGCAACGAGATCGCGTCCGCGGCATCCGCCATCTGCAACGCAAGCGAGAGGTCGGCGTTCATGCGGCGCGGAGGGTAGCACGGGGTCGCGCTGCGCGCTCGTGAGCGATGAACGATGAGAGATGAGCGATGAACGTCGCCGCGGGAGCGATTCGTTCTTGACATGGCCGCGCAAATGCCCGAAGAACGACATGCCTTGAGAAAGTTCATCTCTCATCTCTCATCTCTCATCGCTGTCCTCACGGTGCTCATCACCACAAGCATCGCGGGTCAAACACCCACGTTGCGCTGGGGTGGCGATTCCGAGGGTGGGGCTCCGTTCGTCGAGGCGGATCCGAACGATCCGACGATCGTGCATGGGTTCGATGTCGAGGTGGCGGAGGAGATTGCGAAGGGGTTGGGGCGGAAGCCGCAGTTCGTGCAGGTCGCGTATGCCGCGATCGATCAGAGCGTGCAGCGTGGCGATTTTGATCTCGGCATGAGCGGCGTCGAGGACACGCCGGGACGTCGCGCAGCGCTGGCGGCGACGATTCCGTACTACACATTCACGGAGACGCTCACCGTGCGAGAGGCGGATCGCGAGAAGTTCAAAGAGCTCGCCGATTTTCGCGGGCGTCGCGTGGGGACGCTCGGCGGGACGATC
>DASVNL010000431.1:0-2102 GCA_036383875.1 Thermoanaerobaculia bacterium | reverse complement strand
GTCACGCCGCGCACCCCCGGCCCGCTGTTCACCGCACCGGTGACCGGCACGATCACCGACGCCGTGACAGGCGCACCGGTCGCGAACGTCGCCGTCAGCGGCGGACGTCGCAGCAGCCAGTCCGACGCGCAGGGCAAGTTCGAAATCAAAGCCGCCGAGGGATACGGCGAGATCATTTTCGATGCGGATCGTTCGGGCTATCTGATCTATCGCACCAAGCTCGCCGGCCCGGGTCCGCACGTGCTGAACATCCAGCTCCAGCCGACGCCGACCGTCACCGTCAAGAAGACCGACAACACCACCATCCAGGTCGATTTCGAGAATCTGAAGTTCGGCTACGCGGTGCCGTTCAGCGGCTATCGCGCATCCGAGTCTGAATCGTTCTGCTTCGGGAACGGCGTCACCGCGGACGTGCACAAGTCGCAGATCCGCCGCATCGTCGGACCGGGCGTGAGCACCGCGTCGGGTTGCTGCACGCAGCGCACGGCGATGAAAGTCTCGCTCGAGCAGAAGAACGGCTCGATCAGCGACGTCTGGTTCGTCGACTCGTGCGAGACCGACTACCGCCAGGAACTCATCGGCACGAATCACGTCACCGGCGTGCCGTTCGACATCCCGTTCAGCGACATCGCCGAGATCGTCTTCCCGTAGGTAAGTCCGGCCGCACGCGCGGCGCGTACAATCACCACGTGAGCGTAGCGCCGCTGTTGATGCCCACCGCGTTCGACGAGATCGAGCGCATCTACGAAGCGCAACAAAAGAACCGTGCCGCCGTCGCGAATACGACGGCGGCACAGCGCCTCGCAAAACTGCGCAAGTTCGAGCGCGCGCTCTTCGCGCATCGCGACGAGATCCTCAAGGCGATGTGGGAGGACTACCGCAAGCCGCCCGAGGAGGTCGATCTCTCCGAGATCTATCCGGTGGTGAGCGAGGCGCGACACGCGATCCGGCATCTGCGCAAGTGGATGCGCCCGCGGCGCGTGCACACGCGACTCGCGCTGTTCGGTGCGACGTCGCGCGTCATGCACGAGCCGAAAGGCGTCGTGCTGATCATCGCGCCGTGGAACTTCCCCTTCAACCTCACCCTCGGCCCGCTGGTTTCTGCGATTGCCGCCGGCAACTGCGCGATGGTCAAGCCGTCCGAGATGACGCCCGCGTCGACGGCGTGCATGAAGCGCATCGTTGCGGAGCTGTTCGACGAAAACGAAGTCGCGATCATCGAAGGCGACGCGTCCGTGTCGACAGCGTTGCTCGCGAAGAAGTTCGATCACATCTTCTTCACCGGCAGTCCCGCGGTCGGCCGCATCGTGATGAAGGCCGCCGCCGAACATCTGACCTCGGTGACGCTGGAGCTCGGCGGCAAATCACCCGCGATCGTCGACTCGTCCGCGAACCTCGACGAGGCCGCGCGGAAGATCGCGTGGGGGAAGGCGTTCAACTGCGGCCAGATCTGCATCGCGCCGGACTACGTGCTCGTCGAGGAAAGTGTTCGTGCGCCATTCCTCGAGAAGCTGCGCGCCTCGATCAACGCCCTCGGCGATGAAGGATCGCGCGGCATTCTCGTCAACGATCGACACGCCGCTCGCGTGCACAAACTCCTCGACGCGGCGATCGCGCAAGGCGCGGAAGTCGTAGTCGGCGGAACAGGCGAGGGTCGCGCGTTGAAGCCGACCGTGCTGACGAACGTCGCGCCGGATGCGGCGGTGATGCAGGAAGAGATTTTCGGACCGGTGCTGCCGGTGCTCACGTATCGCACGCTCGACGACGCCTTCGCGATGATCGAGTCACGCGAGAAGCCTCTCGTCCTGTACATCTTCAGCCGCACGCGCAGCGTCATCCGTAAGATTCTCAGCCGCACCCGCGCCGGCGGGACGTCGATCAATCACACGCTACTGCACTTCTACGCGCTCGATCTGCCGTTCGGCGGCGTCGGCAACAGCGGCGTCGGCAAATCGCACGGGTTTTACGGGTTCGAAGCGTTCTCGAATGCGCGCGGCGTGCTGCAACAACGCTTGCCGTTCAGCGCGATCGAGCTGCTGTTCCCGCCGTACGGCGCGAAGCTGCAGAAGTTCCTGATCGACTTCACGGTGCGCTGGCTGTGA
>DASVNL010000430.1:0-1600 GCA_036383875.1 Thermoanaerobaculia bacterium | reverse complement strand
GATCGTCGCGCTCGGCGACGCTCGCGAGAATCTTCGCGAGGTCCTCGTGCCAGATCGGCTGGAAGGCCTGACCGGTCGTGTCGATCACCGGGATCGCAGGGAGCGCACGCACCATTTTGAGAATCGTCGAGATGACTTCATCGCCGGGACCATAAACATTGCCCGGCCGCACGATGGTCCACTGCAATCCGCTTTGTTCGACGAGGGACTCGGCTTCACGCTTCGAGCGGTGATAGTCGGACTCGCCCATGTCGGCGCCGAGCGAGGAGACGCAGAGGAAGCGGGTAACGTGGGCGCGTTGTGCTTCGGCGAGGATGTTCCGAGTGCCGCCGACATTCACCTTCGCGAACGTCACGTCGGGCGGAGTCTCCGCGACGATGCCCGCGATGTGAACGACCACATCGCAATCGTTTGCTGCGCCATTGATCGAGCTTGCGTCGCTGATGTCGCCGGCGAAAGGCTCGACGCCCTCCCACTGCTTCGCGTCGTCATCGGCGTGACGTGAAAGAAGTCGCACGTGATGTCCGCGCGCGACGAGCTCGGGGATGACGCCTTCGCCGATGACACCTGTACCGCCTGTGACGAGGATTCGCATACCTCGTCACGGAGCACGGCGGGTGCCACTCAGTGCGGTAAACCGAACGCGTAATACAAACCGCACAACAGTGCGAGCACGATTGCGCCTGCGCGCAACTCGCGCCAGCGGCCGCTGAGGATCTTCATGATCGGATAGAGCACGAGTCCCGCGGTCAGTCCGTTCGCGATGTTGAACGTGAAGACCATGACTACGACTGTGGTGAACGCGGGCACGAGCTCGGTGAGATCGTCGAAGTTGATCTTCGCGACGGCGCTGAGCATCAGCATCCCGACGATGAGCAACGCCGGCGCATACGCGTACTGCAACGACTGCAGCGGCTCGAGCAGCGGAATGAAGAACAGCGACAACGCGAACATCGCCGCGGTGACGACGGACGCGAGTCCTGTGCGTGCGCCTTCGCGAATGCCGGTCGATGACTCGATGTACGCGCCGCTCGTCGATGTGCCGATGAGGCCACTGAACATGCACGAGAGCGCGTCGACGAGCATCGGCTTGCGCAGGTCGCGCTTCTCGCCGGTGGACGTGTCGAGCGCGACGAGAGTTCCCAGCGTGTCGAGAAGCGACATCAGGAAAAGCGTCAGCAGGATTGGGAAGAAGCTGATGCGCAGCACGGAGCGGATGTCGAGCTGAAACGCGATCGCGCTGAGGTCGTAGTCGCCGGTGAAGGGCAACGCGACGATGTGCTGCGGCGGCTTGCCTTCGCCCAAAAGGAGACCAGTGATCGCGGTGATCGCGATGCCGATGAGAATCGCGCCGGGCACGCGCCGGTACAAAAGCGCCGCGGTGACCACGAAGCCCATCACCGCGAGCAAGACCGTCGTCGCGCGAACATCGCCGAGTTGTACCGGCACGCCTTGCGCCGGTCTAACGATGCCGGTCTCGAACAAGCCGATGAAGGTGAGGAACAGTCCGATGCCCGCCGCGAAGCTGTGCTTCATCGAGTCGGAGATCGCATCGGCGAGCCATTGGCGAATGCCGAGCAGCGTGATGATGAGGAAGACG
>DASVNL010000429.1:0-3032 GCA_036383875.1 Thermoanaerobaculia bacterium | reverse complement strand
ACTCGGTGATCGCCGAGAAGCTGACCATCGCGCTGCCGCTGTACCCGCAGATGACTGACGACGAACAGGGGCGCGTGATCGACGCGCTGAGGGACCTTGGATGCTGACTGGGAAAACGATCTTTCTGACCGGCGGCGCCGGATTCATCGGCGCGACGCTCACCGGCCGTCTGCACGAAGAGAATCGCATCGTCATCTTCGACAACCTGAGCCGCGACTCGCTGTCCTCGCGGCCGTATGCGAAGCATCCGAACGTGACGATCGTGAAGGGCGATGTCACGAACGCGGACGAGCTTTCGAAGGCCGTTGCTGAGGCGAACCCGAACATCATCGTGCACCTCGCGGCGATCGCTGGCGTCGACACGGTGGTCAAGAGTCCGACGCACACGATGCGCGTAAACATGGTCGGAACGATCAACGCGCTCGACGCGGCGTCGCGCGTGCCGAACCTCGAGCGCTTCGTCGACTTCTCGACGAGCGAAGTCTTCGGCTCGTTTGCGTTCCGCGTCGACGAGGGACAGATCACGTCCGTCGGCGCCGTCGGCGAGGCGCGTTGGATTTACGCGGTCAGCAAACTCGCCGGCGAGCATCTCGTGCACGCGTATCACCGCGAGCACGGCATGCCGACGGTCACGCTGCGACCGTTCAACGTCTACGGTCCGGGCCAGGTCGGCGAGGGAGCGATTCACCGCTTCGTCGTTTCGGCGCTGCGCGACGAAGACCTGCTCATTCACGGCGACGGCACGCAGATCCGCGCGTGGTGTTTCGTCGACGACATGGTCGAAGGCATCCTGACGTCGATGGAGCATCCGAACGCGATCGGGCACTCGTTCAACATCGGCAACGCGCGCGCCGTCGTCACGATCTACGGACTCGCCAACATGATCGTCCGCGTCCTCGGCTCGAAATCCCGCATCGTCTTCGTCCGCAAGGACTACGCGGACGTCGAGCTGCGCGTTCCGAACGTCGACAAGGCGCGCGAGCTGATCGGCTTCGAGGCGAAGGTCGATCTCGAAGAAGGAATCCTGCGCACCGGCGAGTACTACAAGTCGCTGAAAGGCTGACCGAGCGCCTCGCGCAGCAATGCGCAGGCGCGGTCGATCTTCGCGCCGGTCGCGCTGTCATCGACCCAGAAGTTGACGACGCGCTCGCTCACCGCCGCGGCGTTCGGCAGCGACTTGTCGCCGTCGAAGAGATCGGCGAGTGACCAGTAGTGATTCGACGCCGCGACGCCGTTGCGTCGCAAAAAGTCGGAGATGCGAATCGTTGCGGCGCGCGACGGCAGGAGCAGTGAATAACGCCAAAGCGCGCCGCTGCGTCGCCACGCATCGCTGCGAACGATCGGCAATCCTTCGAGTTGCGCGTGATAGCGCTCGGCGCGCGCGATGCGCTCCGGTAGCCGCGCGTCGAGCGTCGCCAGCGATTCGAGAATCGCGTCCGCTTTGTCTTCGGGAAACTGATGCAGGTGCAGATCGCGGAACAACGGGAAGGCGTTGCGCCAGATGCGATCGACGCGCACGGACGGATCGAGGCGCAGCGCGTTCATCGAGCCGTGGTAGACCTGCCAGTGACTGGTCGCGAGCAGCGACCGCTCGACGCTCGACTGAAATGCCGGCAGCGTCGCGACCTCGCGTTGAATCACAGGCAGCGCGTCCGGATCGTCGAAGAGAATCGCGCCGCCGCCGCCCGCGTCGACGAGCTTCGTGCCGCCGAAACTGAAGATCGCGAACTCGCCGAACGTGCCCATCAGTGCGTCGCCGATGCGGCCACCCATGCTCTGCGCGACGTCTTCGATCACGGGGATCCCGTGCTTGCGTACGGCCTCGACGTCGTAGGCGTGGCCGTAGAGATGGACGCCGAGGATTGCGCGTGTGTTGTCGTCGATCGCGAGTGCGTTCGCGTCGAGCGTGAAGTCGCGCAGATTCACATCGACGAAGCGCGGAGTGAAGCCCGCATGCACGACGACCTCGGCGATCGACGGGCAGCCGATCGCGGGGACGATCACGTTGCCGATGCCGCGCTGATGCGCGATCGCCTTCAGGGCGAGGTAGATGGCGGTGGAGCCGCTGCCGGTGAGCACGCAAAAGCGGCGACCGAAGCGCGCGGCCAGCTCTTGCGCAAGGCGCTCACTCACGTCCGCAGTGTAGCAGCGTGCTACGCTCCACTCGGATGGAGATCGGTCTGTTCTCGCAGCGTCGCGCGGCGTCTTTCGCCTCGCTCCCGACTGACTCCTCCGCGCGCATGCCGCAGTCCGATCCACGCTGGCTCGACGTCCTGCGCACCTGCGGCGAAGTCGCCGATGCGCTCGTCGCAACGGACGATGGGGACGTCATCGGCTGGCTGCCGTTCTGCGAGCGCGCGTCCGACATCGGCATCGCGCTGACGTCGCAGCCGTTCCTCGCGTACGGCGGACCGGTTGCGCGCAACGACGACGCGGAGATCGTGCGCGCGCTGCTGCACGCGTATCGCGAACACGCGATTGCGCGCGGCGCCGTCGCGGTCACGCTCGGCACGCCGCCGTTTCTCAATACTGACGTCGAGGCCGTATGGCGCGATGCGTTTCAGCCGACGTTCGTCGTCGAGAACTTCGTGCAGCTCTCGTCGCTCGACACGCATCCGATCGAGCAGATCCCGCGCGATCGTCGCGCGTCGTTCAAACGCCAGCTCGTGATCGCAACCGAAGCGGGCTTTCGCGTCGATCGCGTCATGGACCGCGCGCAGTTCGACGCGTGGCGCGCGATCTACGAGCAGCGCTACGAAGAGCTCAGCGCGACGCCGTATCCAGCCGTGATGCATCGCGCGATCTTCGACGCGCTCGTTCCCGCCGGACTTGCAGAGTTGTGGTGTGCGTTCATCGGCGACACGCTCGCCGGCGGCACGCTGTTCCTCGTCGACGATCGCACCGCGGACTACTTCGCGTCCGCGTATTCGTCCGAGTATCGCCGCGAGTCGCCGCAGGGACTCGTGCTCGACGCCGCGTGTCGCGCGTTCATGGAGCGCGGCATCCGGCGTTTGAACTGGGAATCGAGTCCA
>DASVNL010000428.1:0-8545 GCA_036383875.1 Thermoanaerobaculia bacterium | reverse complement strand
TCTGCGGTCGACCAACGCAGGCGACCTCCTCGATGAGCTCGACGCTCTGGTGCAGCCGTGGCTGAACCTCGATCCGGCGCAGGAGCTCTGCAGTGACCTGGTCCATCTCACTTCAGGGAAGGATCTCGACCGCAACGTTCTACTTCGGAGGGGCGGAAATTCACGGTGAAATAAAGGTTCACACCCGGGTCACACCTTCGTTTTGCGCAAAGCGAAGGTGTGACCCCCAATGGCCTACTACGCCGGCCCGCTCTTCCCATGGCCTTGTAGAAACGAATGGAGTCGACCTTCTGGCCTTGGCGCGGGAGCTCGCGGCGAGCGGAGGGGTAGAGACGGTACGTTCATCGGCTAGTTAGTTCGTACGCAGCACTGCGCGTGTCCTCGCGGCCACCGCAACGCGACGCTCGCTTGAAGCGTCGAATCGCAATCTTTAGGTTCCCTTAACGACCCTCCGCGCCAATTCGTGTTATCGGTGAGCGTATGCACTCGCGCACGTTGACTGACGCCCTCGCATGGGCCAGCGCGCTTCTCGGCGCGGCGATCGTCACGGGCGTCGGCCGCGCGATGAATCTGAGTCCGGCGACGGTCGGGTTCGGGTTCCTGCTCGTCGTGCTCGTCGTGTCGCTGCGCGGCGGGCTCGTGGCGGGCACATTCGCGTCGATCGTCGCGACGCTGTCGTACAACTTCTTCTTCTTTCCTCCTCTCTACACCTTCACGATTCACGAGATCTCTAACTGGGTCGCGCTCGCGACGTTCCTCGTCACCTCCGTGACCGTGAGCCGGCTCGTCATCGCCGCGCGCACGCAGGCAGAGCGCGCGGATCAGCGACGCAAAGAGCTGGAGACGTTGTACGGATTGAGCGTCGAGCTCTTCACCGCGACGAATCGCGTCGGCGCACTCGGCGAGGCGGCAGGTCGTGCGTTGACGCTGCTGGGCGCTCGCGAAGGTGGTCTCGTGCTCTTCGACGGCAGCCCGTATCGCCAGAACGTCGTCTGGTGGCTCGGCGACAAGCCGGACGAGATCGAAGATCTCATTGCCGGCGTCGGACGCCACAAGGAGCCCCTCGAGTTTCCGTCTCCCCTCGGACGCGATGTCTATCTGCCCCTGCTCGTCGGCGGCAAGACCACCGGCGCACTCGTCGCCCGCGGAACGGAAGCGTCGATGCCCGCGCTCGTTTCCGCATCGCGTCTCGTCGGACTTGCGGTGGAGCGCGAACACTTCATCGAAGAAAACGCGCATGTCGAAGCGCTGCGCGAAAGTGAAACGTTGAAGACCTCACTGCTCCGCGCGATTTCGCACGACCTCACGACGCCGCTGACCGCGATCACGATTCACACCGAAGCACTGAAGAGGAAGGCGCAGCACGACGCGGACTTGCAAGCACCGGTTGCAGGAATCGCCGGTGAAACGGGACGCTTGCGGCGCCGCATCGACAACCTCCTCTCGATGGCGCGGCTCGAAGCGGGGAAAGCAAAACCGCATCGCGAGCCGACGCCTCCCGCTGACCTCTTTCGCGCGGTGCGCGAGAACCTGCCGCTGGTGTTCGAGTCGCGCCCCGTGACGGTTCGCGTTGACGACGATTGCCCCGACGCGAACGTCGATCCGTCACTGGCGCTGGAGATCCTCGTCAACCTGATCGAGAACGCGCATCGCGTCTCGCCGCCGGATGCGCCACTGGAACTGCTCGCACGCGTGCATCCGCTCGATCCGATGCAGGTTCGCATCGAGGTACTGGATCGCGGTCCCGGGCTGCCCGCGGGCGTTGCGGACGCCGATGGAAACCTCCTCGCCGGCGCGACGAGCGACATCGCACAGCGCGGCCTCGGTCTCGAGATCGCGCGCAGCCTTGCGTCTGCGAACGGCGGGAGCATCGGCATCACGCCGCGCCAGGGCGGCGGCACGATCGCACGACTCGACGTTCCGGCCGCACCGCTACCGCAGATGATTGCCGAGGATGCTTTATGACGATTACACCGCTGATCCTGGTGGTCGATGACGATCCTGCCATTCGCGACTCGATGGAGCGCGAGTTGCGCGCGAGCGGCTACACGACGGTGAGTGCGGGCGATGGACTCGAAGGCGTACGCGCGTACGAAACGCATTCGCCCGACATCATCCTCACCGATCTCTCGATGCCGCGGTCCGACGGATTCGAGTTGATCTCGGCAATCCGCGCCCACGCGCGCACACCGATCATCGTGCTCTCCGTGCGCGGAAGCGATGCCGACAAGATTCGCGCGCTCGATCTCGGCGCAGATGACTTCGTGACCAAGCCGTTCTCCGTTGCCGAGTTGATGGCGCGCGTTCGCGCGCAGTTGCGACGAGCGGCGCCGCTCGCGACTCTGCTGACATTCGACGGCCTCTCGATCGATCTCGAACGGCGGCGCGTCACCCAGGGCAATCGCGATATTCGCCTCACGCCGACGGAATTCGCGCTGCTCGAATTGCTCGCGTCCAATGCGGGAAAGCCCGTTTTCACCGACCACATCATCTCGCGCGTATGGCGGGATTCGCCCGGCACGACCGCCGATACGGTGCGCGTTCACATGAGCGCATTGCGCAAGAAGATCGAGCCCGATCCCTCCTCGCCTCGGTACATCGTGACCGAGCCGTGGGTCGGGTATCGCTTCATCGCCGAGCCGGTTTGATCGATCTTCACGAACTCTTAACGAAGCATTTCGGTTTCGCGCCGGCGATCCTTCGCTTTCCTTAGCAACCGCCCAGCCGCGCGTGTGTTGAAAGAGTCAGGAGGTCGAGATGACCACGATGACTCAGCGAGTTCCGTTCGCCGACGCCCGCCATCATCCTGCGACGACCGCCGTGCTGATCGTCGCGTTCTGGCTCGCCGCCGCCGCGCTCGCCGGCACGGCACACGTCGAGCTGGATCCGCTCTCCTCGTCCGGAGGCGCGGTCGCGGCGATCGCATCGGTGTTCCTCGCCGCGTACGCGTACACGCAACTCTGCGCACGCAACGCCGGCATGTCCCACGCCCTCGGCGTCGGCACCGCGTGGCTGACGCTCGCCATCGTCGTCGAGATCGCGATGACGACGCATCTGCGCCATGGCTGGTACGCGCTCCTCGGATCCCCCACTCACCCGCTGCTGCGCAACCTCTTCCTTTTCGTCTGGGTCTTCGCGCCGGCCTTCTTCGCGCGACGGGAGCTCGAAACCTAAATGCGACTCGCCCTGATCGTTCTGTTCTGTTTCCCTCTCTCCGCACAAACATTCAGCGGATTCATCGACGGCGCATATGTCTGGAACGGAAATCGTCCGTCGTCGCACGAGAACTTCGTGCCCGGCACCGGTACGAGTGGCAAGCGCGCCAATGAGCTCGCGCTGAATCTCGCTCAAGTGCAATGGACGCGTGCCGTCTCCGCCGAGCAACCAATCGGATTCACGCTGGCGCTCGTCGCCGGCGATGGAACCGAAATCGTGCACGCTGGCGAACCCAATGGTGGCGATGAGTTTCGCCACATTTATCAGGCCTCGGTCGCCTATCGATTGCAGAACGGCGTCGTCCTCGAGGGCGGCGTCTATCCCTCGCACATCGGCATGGAAGGCTTCTATTCGAAGGACAACTGGAACTACACCCGTTCGTGGCTCGGCGAGTTCTCGCCGTATTACCAGACCGGCGTCAAAGCATCGTACGCATTCAATGCGAAGTGGTCTGCGCAACTTCATCTGCTCAATGGCTGGCAGATCATTCACGACAACAACGACGGCAAAGCGATCGGAACGCAGCTCGCGTACGCGAACGGCCCTCTTACCGCGTCGTTCAACACGTACATCGATGCCGATCGCACCTTCGGCGACGTCGTCGTGCTGTATCGACTGAGTCCGCGATTGCAGCTAGGCGCCTCGATCGATGCGGGCTCGCAGGAACACGCGGACTGGCGCGGCGCGGGCACTTACGCCCGATTCGCGATCGACGAGCGCCATGCCGTCGCCGCGCGTATCGAGGAATTTCGCGATCCGGACAACGGCATCACCGGCGCTTCGCAAACACTGCGCGAAGCCACGCTGACTTACGAGCTGCGCCCGCACGACCAACTGATCCTCAAATTCGAAACGCGCTACGACCGCTCCACCGCTCCGGTGTTCGCGGACGACGAGCGCAATCAATTGCTCGCGATCGCGAGCGCGGTGGTGACCTTCTGATGCTCGACCTCTTCTTCGTCGCTCTCACATTCGCCTTGTTCGCGATCGCGGCCGCGTATGTCCGCGCCTGTCAAAAACTATGAACGCCGAAACTGCAATCGCGCTCGCGCTCGCCGCGGCCGCGCTGATCTACGTCCTCTACGCATTGCTGCGGCCGGAAAGGCTCTGATGGCCATGCTGAAACTCGCACTCTTCTTTCTTCTGTTGCTCGCGCTCACCAAGCCGATCGGCGTGTACATGCGCCGTGTCTTCTCGGGTGAGCGGACGTTTCTCGATCGCATCCTCCTGCCCGTCGAGCGCTTCATCCATCGACTGTGCGGAATCGACGCGACGCGCGAGCAGTCGTGGCAGGCGTACACCGTCGCGATGCTCGTCTTCAGCGCGGCCGGACTGCTCTTGACGTACACGATTCTGCGACTGCAGCACCTTCTTCCGCTCAATCCCGACAAGCTCGGGCCGGTCGCACCCGACCTCGCGTGGAACACCGCTGTCTCGTTCACGACGAACACGAACTGGCAGGCGTACGCCGGCGAGACCACGATGTCGCATCTGTCCCAGATGGTCGCACTCGCGTTCCACAACTTCGCGTCCGCGGCCGTCGGAATCGCCATCGCGATCGCCGTGATTCGCGGCGTCGCGCGACAGTCGTCCGCGACCCTCGGGAACTTCTGGTCCGACCTCGTGCGCGCGACGCTTTGGATCCTGCTGCCGCTCTCGCTGGTGAGCGCGATCGTGTTGCTCTCGCAAGGCGTCGTGCAGAACTTCGATGCGAGCGCGCAGGTGCGCACACTCGAAGGCGCGACGCAGACGATCGCGCAGGGGCCGGTCGCATCGCAGGAAGCAATCAAGGAGCTGGGCACGAACGGCGGCGGATTCTTCAACGCCAACTCCGCGCACCCGTACGAGAACCCGACCCCGTTCACGAATCTCTTCCAGATGTTCCTCATCCTCTGGATCGCGGCCGGTCTTACATACACACTCGGCTCGATGACCGGCAAGCCGCGTCACGGCTGGGCCGTGTTCGCCGCGATGTCGATTCTCTTCCTCGCGATGACCGCACTCGCCGTGCGCAGCGAGATCGGAAGCATGGAAGGAAAAGAAGTGCGCTTCGGCACGGCCGACTCCGCACTCTTCGCATCCGTCACCACCGCGGCCTCATGCGGCGCCGTCAACGCGATGCACGACTCCTTCACGCCGCTCGGCGGCCTCGTGCCGCTGCTGAACATCATGTTCGGCGAGGTGATCTACGGCGGCGTTGGCGCGGGGCTCTACGGCATCTTCGTCTTCATCGTGCTCGCCGTCTTCATCGCCGGCCTGATGGTCGGCCGCACGCCCGAATACCTCGGCAAGAAGATCGAGGCGAAGGACGTGAAGCTGGCGATGCTCACCGTGCTGATCTTCGCCGCGCTGGTGCTGGTCGGCTCCGCGGCGGCGAGTGTGTCCGATGCGGGACGATCGAGTGTTGCGAACGCGGGACCGCATGGTCTCTCGGAGATGACGTACGCGTTCACCAGCGCCGCCGGCAACAACGGCAGCGCCTTCGCCGGACTCAATGCGAACACACGCTTCTACAACATCGCCCTCGGACTCGCGATGTTCTTCGGCCGCTTCTTCATGATCATTCCGATCATGGGCATCGCGGGCTCGCTCGCCGCGAAGAAGCGCATCCCCGAATCGGCCGGCACGTTTCCCGTCGATGGTCCGCTCTTCGCGCTGCTGCTCACCGGCGTGATCGTGATCGTCGGCGCGCTCACGTACTTCCCCGTGCTTTCTCTCGGTCCGATCGTCGAGCACCTGCTGATGCAGGGCGGGATGGTGTTCTGATGAAACAAAAGAAATCGACATTCGAGGCAAAGCTCGTGCGTCGCGCGATCGCGGACGCATTCGTGAAGCTCGATCCGCGGCGCATGGCGCGCAATCCAGTGATGTTGCTCGTCGAAGCCGGCGCCGTGCTGACGACGCTCCTCCTCGTGCGCGACTTCACCCTCTTTCAAATTCAGATCGCGTTCTGGCTGTGGGCCACGGTGCTATTCGCAAACTTCGCCGAGGCGATTGCGGAAGGTCGCGGCAAAGCACAGGCGGACGCGCTGCGAAAAACGAAAACCGAGACGACCGCGCGTCGCCTCGTCGGTCCGGAGAAACGCGAAGAGCAAGTCCCGGCATCGACGCTGCGCAAAGGTGATCTGGTCCTCGTCGAGGCGAATCAACTGATCCCCGGCGACGGCACCGTCGTAGAAGGCATCGCATCCGTCAACGAGGCCGCGATCACCGGCGAGTCGGCGCCCGTCATTCGAGAAGCCGGCGGCGATCGCTCGGCGGTCACCGGCGGCACCATCGTGCTCTCCGATCGCATCGTCGTGCAGATCACATCCGAGCCGGGGCAGACATTCATCGATCGCATGATCCGGCTCGTCGAAGGCGCGGAGCGGCAGAAGACGCCGAATGAGATCGCGCTGGACATCCTCCTCGCCGGTCTGACGATCGTCTTCCTGCTCGCGACGGTCACACTGAAACCGTTCGCGCTCTACTCGGGAGGCGACGTCTCGATCACCGTGCTCATCGCGCTGCTGGTCTGCCTGATTCCGACGACGATCGGCGCGTTGCTCAGCGCGATCGGCATCGCCGGAATGGATCGCGTGCTCCAACACAACGTGCTTGCGATGTCCGGCCGCGCGGTCGAAGCCGCGGGCGATGTGAACGTGCTGTTGCTCGACAAGACCGGCACCATCACGCTCGGCAATCGTCAGGCGACGGAGTTTCGCGTCGCGCCCGGCGTCGATGCGCGCGAGCTTGCGGAGGCTGCGCAGCTTTCGTCGCTCGCTGACGAGACACCCGAGGGAAGGTCGATTGTGGTGCTTGCAAAGGAGCAATTCGCGATTCGCGCGCGCGAGCTGCACGACCTCGGCGGACACTTCGTCCCGTTCACCGCGAAGACGCGCATGTCCGGCGTCGATCTTCCCGATGGGCGCAAAGTGCGCAAGGGCGCGGCCGATGCGATCGATGCATTCGTCCGCGCGAGCGGCGGCAAGTTGCCGGACGAAGTGCGCAGCAGCGTTGCGACGATCGCGGGCGCAGGCGGCACGCCACTCGTCGTCGCCGAGAACACGCGCGTCCTCGGCGTCATCTATCTGAAAGATGTCGTGAAGGGCGGCATGCGCGAACGCTTCGATCGTCTGCGCATGATGGGCATTCGGACCGTGATGATCACCGGCGACAATCCCCTCACCGCCGACACGATTGCGCGCGAGGCCGGCGTCGATGATTTCCTCGCTGAAGCCACGCCGGAAGACAAGCTCGCACTAATCCGTCGCGAACAGAACGCGGGAAATCTCGTCGCGATGACCGGCGACGGAACGAACGACGCGCCCGCGCTCGCGCAGGCGGATGTCGGCGTCGCGATGAACACCGGCACGCAGGCCGCGAAAGAAGCCGGGAACATGGTCGATCTCGACTCGAACCCGACGAAGCTCATCGAAGTCGTGGAGATCGGCAAGCAACTCCTCATGACCCGCGGCGCGCTCACGACCTTTTCGATCGCGAACGACGTCGCGAAGTACTTCGCCATCATCCCCGCGCTCTTCCTCGCGACGTACCCGCAGTTGCAGGCGCTCAACATCATGCGACTCGGAACGCCGCAGAGCGCGATTCTCTCCGCGGTGATCTTCAACGCGCTCGTCATCATCGCGCTCGTGCCGCTGGCATTGCGCGGCGTCGCGTACCGGCCGCTCGGCGCAGGCCGCATTCTGCGCCGCAACCTGCTCATCTACGGCGCCGGCGGCGTGGTCGTGCCGTTCATCGGCATCAAGGCAATCGACCTTCTTCTCAACTTCGTGGGGCTCGCATGAAACAACACGTCCTCATCGCAGTTCGCACCACAGTCGTCCTGCTCGTTCTCGTCAGCGCGATCTATCCGGCGATGGTTTGGGCCATCGGACAGGTTGCGTTTCGCGACAAGGCGAACGGCTCGATGGTGAGCCGCGACGGCCAGGTCGTCGGCTCGTCGCTCATCGGCCAGAACTTCGCGAGCGATCGATATTTTCATCCGCGGCCATCCGCGGTGAACTACGACGCCTCGACGTCCGGCGGCAGCAATCTCGGACCGACATCGCAAAAGCTGCGCGACCGGATGGCGGCCGACACGAAAGCACTCGGCGTCCCGCATCCGCCCATCGACGCCATCACGACGTCGGGCTCGGGTCTCGATCCGCACATTTCGCCCGCGTTCGCGCTGTTGCAGGTGTCGCGCGTCGCGCGAGCACGCGGTCTCGATGAAGGAGCTGTGCGCACGCTCGTCGAGCAACGCATCGAGCCGCGGTTTCTGGGCGTGTACGGCGAGGCGCGCGTGAACGTGCTCCTGCTCAATCTCGCTCTCGATGACATGATGAAA
>DASVNL010000427.1:0-3892 GCA_036383875.1 Thermoanaerobaculia bacterium | reverse complement strand
AAGCCGACGCGGAGGATGACGATGTCGTAGTCCGGCAGCTTCGGATTGAAGAGGAAGAGCGGCTGCGTGTACGGGCCGCCGATGTTGTTCGGCGCGAACGAGTTCAGATTGACCGTGCCGAAGCTCGGGTCCTGATCGCCGATCTGCGTGTAGCGCGAGCCGACGTACTGATACGCGCCGGTCGCGTAGCCGCCGATGTTGCCCATGGTCCAGTGATACGTCGTGGCCGCGGCCATCTGGAACTCGGGAACGGTCGGAAGGCGATTGCCCTCTTCGATGCCGGCGACGACGCTCACGGCTCCCGAGGAGCTCGTCGAGGTGAGCGTGGAACGCAGCTCGGCGTTGAGCTTCGTCGCGGAGACCGCGAAGTCGAGCGAGTCGATCGGCGCGTATTCGAACTCCACTTCGACGCCCGTGCTGCGCGCCTTCGGAACGTTGAAGATGACGCGCGACGAGCACGAGCCCGCCGTGACGGTGGCCTGGAGGTCGGAGATGTCAGCGCGGAACGCGGCCACGTTGAGTGAGCCTTTGCCGCCGCCGAGGACCGACTTCGCACCGACTTCGTAGTTCCAGAGCGTTTCGTCTTCCCACTCGTCGCGACCGCCGAACGTTTCGAGATCGGCCGGCGTGCAGAGCGGGACGTTGAGCGGATCGTTGATGCCGCCGAGGCGGAAGCCCTTCGAGACCTGCGCGTTGAGGCGCGTCGAATCGGACCATTTGTAGCTCGCCATCACGCGCGGCGCGAAACCGCTCGCCGACGTCGAGCCGCTCGTGCGGCCCGGATCCGCGAAGATGCCGTCGAAGGCCTGCACGCGATCTTCGTCGAAGTCGTAGTAGCGCAGACCGGCGGTGACTTCCAGCTTGTCGCTGACCGAGAACGTCGCCTCGCCGAACAGCGCGAGCTGCGTGAACTCGTATGCGAGATCGGAGAAGAAGAGCACGTCCTTCGCCGCGCCGAAGTTGCCCGCAGTCGGAATGCCGGAGAGCGTTTCGAAGCCGCTCACGAGCAGGCTCTGGGAGTAGTCGCGATCGGTGCTGGAGTAGAAGAGACCGCCCACCCAGTCCATCGTGCCGCGCTCGCCGCTGAGCCGCAGCTCCTGCGTGAGCGACTTCGCCGTCGTGGCGTCGTCGAGCGGCGAGTCGAGCGTGTAAATGTTCGCCGGCAGTCCGATCGAGCCGCCGGTGATGCTGGACGTGAGCGCTCCGGCGTCGCGCACGACGAGCACGTCGCGATCGGTGTACGACGTGATCGACGTGAGCGAAAGCGTGTCGGAGAAGTCGTAAGTGAGATTCAAATCGCCGAGGAGGAAGTCGTCCGTGTACGGCTCCTCGATCTGCGTGAACTGGCGGCGATTGCCGAGCTGCACCTTGGGACGCGTCGTGGTGTATGGGTTCCCAAGGATGTTGAAGACGTCGGTGCGATTCCAGCCGTCCATCTCCACCTTCTGGAACAGGAGACGCGGCGTGATCGTGAGCTTGTCGTTCGGCTCGAAGCGGAGTGCGACGCGCGCGCCCGCGCGATGGCCGCTGTTCACGTCTTCGTTGATCGAGAGATCCGGCTGCACCGCGTCGATGAACCCGCCGTACTTCGTGTAGTACGCGGCGACGCGCATCGCGGCCTGATCGCCGATCGGCACGTTGATCGCGACCTTCGCGTTCGCGCCCATGCCGCCGTCTTCGATCGAGCTCACCGAAAGCTCGCCGATCGTTTCGGAGACGCTGAGCTTCGGCTGATTCGTGATGTAGCGAACGGTGCCCGACAGCGAGCCGGAACCGAAGAGCGTGCCCTGCGGTCCGCGCAGCACTTCGACGCGCGAGATGTCGAAGAGATCGACGTCCGGCGTGAAGAGCGAGAGGGAGATCACCGACTCGTCGAGATAGACGCCGACCTGTTCTTTCACGCCGGGCTGGTCGCGCACGACCTGGCCGGCGGAAACGCCGCGCATCGCGACCTGGCTTTGGCCCGGCCCGAGGTTTTGCACCGTGAAGCCGGCGACATTCGCGGCGATGTCTTCGATGTCTTCGGCGCCGAGATCGCGCAGCTCGGCTTCCGTGGGCGCGGCGACGGAGATCGGCACGTCCTGCACCGACTCTTCGCGCTTACGCGCCGTGACTACCATTTCTTCCGTGACCTTCGGCGGCTCCTGAGCGGTCGCCTGCGGATCTTTGGGTGGCTCTTGCTGGTCCTGAGCGTGAGCGGGTGCGGCAATCGCCGCAACGATCAGGATCAAGACGAACGAGAGCACCGTCGTCACCAGGGTCTTCATACACCTTCCCCCTTGCCTGATTGGAACTCCGATCTTGTGGTTGGGCTCGATTGTCTTCGCTGGACCAATTACGGTCAAGCTTCCGTCCGTGCGGCCAAAAACATAACGCTCATTCGGTTTCGTCGACGAACCGATCCGCGAACAGCGGCGCGAGCATCGCGTCGACCGGCGCGTAGTCGTCGGTGAGGACGATCCCCTTGCGCGCGGCGAGAAAACGTTCGAGGCTGCGTTTCGGAAGGACGTAGCCGTGCGTCATCGATTCGAGCACCGGTGCGAGTGACGACGACGCGACGACGACCGCCGTCGAGCGTGTGCTCGTCAGATCTTCGACCGCGTCGACGGCCATACCGACATTCGCGACGCCGTGCTCGGCCTGCATCGTTTTCACGTACGACGCGAGGAAGCGTCCGCGCGGCGTCATGTCGTCGACGACGTTCACCGCGACGATGCCGCCCGGCGCGAGGAGGCGCTTCACGTTCGCGGCGAACTCGCGCGTCGTGAGGTGATACGGCACCGAGAGGTCGTTGAACGCGTCAATGAAGATGACGTCGTACGGACCCTTCGCGCGCATCGCGAACCAGCGCGCGTCTTCGTTGATCGTGCGCAGTCGCGGCGTGCGCGGGACGCCGAACCAGCGTCGTGCGACGCGTGAGACCGCGGGGTCGATCTCGACGACGTCGATCGTCGCGGTGCGATGCGTGCGCGCGACCCAGCGCGGCAGCGTGTATCCGCCACCGCCGATGAAGAGCAGTCGCGGCGACGCGTGCGTGCGCGACGCGTGATCGATCGCATCGCGGAACAGTCGCAGGTACGCGTATTCGAGGTGCGCGGGATCGTCGAGATCGGCGTACGAGTGGAGGAGATGATCGAGATGCAGCGCGAGCAGCGGCGCGCCCGTGTCTTCGCGCACAGTGCGCTCGACTGCGATCGTGTAGTACTGGCTTTCTTCGAAGTGCAGACGCCCGTTGCCCGCCGACGCTTGCAGCAGCGGATCCTGATGCGGCGGCGGGAGCGCGCCGGGCCACGTGCCCGCGTAGAGCGCACCGGCGACGAGGATCGCGATTGCGACGGCGCGTCCGCGTTTGCCGAGAAGTCCGCCGAAGAGAAATGCGGACGCGAGTAAAACCACACCAGCGCCGACGAGTGTCTTGTGCGTACCGAAGTGCGCGACGAGGTAGAAGCCGGTGACGAAGGTGCCGGCGATCGAGCCGAGGGTCGAGAAGGCGTAGATCTGCCCGACGGTGCGGCCGGTGGTGGCGAGGTCGCGCACGGCGAGCTTCACGGCGACGGGCGAGATCATGCCGAGGAAAAACGAAGGCAGAAAGAACAGCAGAAACGACAGCAACACGACGCGACGCACGAGCGTCATCGCGATACCCATCGACGTGAGCCACCCTTCATCGCCCGCCAGTAGATCGGTCGCGGGTGCAATCAACACGGATGCGATTCCCGCGGCGAGCAACAACCACCCGAGCGTCGACGGTGATGGTCGCCGATCGGCGAGCCATCCGCCCGCGTACGCGCCGCCGCTGATTCCCGCGAGCACGACGCCGATGATGCTCGTCCACGTGTACAACGACACGCCGACATGCGGCGCCAGCACGCGACCCGCCACCAACTCCACG
>DASVNL010000426.1:0-3814 GCA_036383875.1 Thermoanaerobaculia bacterium | reverse complement strand
GTACGTGATGCTCACGACTCCGGCGGGCGGCCACAAGTTTCCGCTCTATCTTCCGCAGCCGTTTCTGTCGCTGCAGTCCAAGGCGACGTTCGGCATGTTCTCGCCCGCGGGAACTCCGTTTCCGATGCCGCTCGCGCTCGTGCCGTTCCTCCCCGCGCTCGTCATCGGCATCACAATCGGCGTGCTGATCTACCAGCTGCGACGCTCGTCCGACGTGATTTTCCCGATTGCCGCGCTGATCGGTCTCGAACTCTCGATCGTGCTCGGCGCCGTCGCCGGCTATCTCGTCGTGCCGCGCTACCAGGTCCCGCTTTTCGCCGCGATCTTCTTCTCGCTCCGCCTCGCGACCACGCGCAATGCGCGATTGATCGTGATCCTGCTCGTCGCGCTGCAAGTGTTGATGATTCCGAAGTCCGTGGCCGACATCGAGTCGAAGGGCAACAGCCGCGAAATCGCGTCGGTCATCGCGACGACGCCGCGCGAGCGCACCGCGATCGTCGTGCAGCACGGACTGCGCTACGGCTATCCCGATCCACTGCACTCCTTCGCTCTGCATTTCTATCTCGACGAGATGCATCCCGAGGTGCGGCCTCTGCGGTTGTATGAGCTCCCGTCGATGAAAGACGTGACGGACGAGCGCGGCCTGCGCAATTACTTCGGCGGCGGCGATGACTTGTTGTCGCGCTACTACGCATCGCCGACGCGGTACTGGGATCGCTGGCTGCAACTCGCGCCCTACGATCGGATCTGGTTCGTCTCGCCGGTGCCGGTGTTCAGTACCGAACACGAGCAGGCCACCGCGTTCCGCGAGGCGATGAAAGCGCGCGGCTTCGTGCTCGTTCCGCAGCACGCGTATCGCTTCGAGGGACATCCGCAGACCTACGTCGGCCTCTTCGTGAGAGTCAAATAGTCGATCGCGGATCGTATGATGCGCTGCGAATGAAGCTCTCAGATGTTGTGATCGAATTCCTCGCGGAGCGCGGCATCCGGCATGTGTTCCTCGTCTCCGGCGGCGGCATCATGCACCTCGTCGACTCCGTCGGCCGCAACCCGCGCGTGCAGCACATCAGCAACTATCACGAGCAGGCCTGCGCGATCGCCGCGGAGGCGTACGCTCGCGTGACGAACGGCCCCGGCGCGTGCCTCGTCACGACCGGTCCCGGCGCGACGAACGCGCTCTCCTCGATCCCCGGCGCGTGGTTCGACTCCGTGCCCGTGATCGTGCTCTCCGGCCAGGTGCGACTCCCGCTGATCGCCGACTACACGCGCGTGCGCCAGCTCGGTCCGCAGGAAGTGAACATCATCCCGATGGTGAAGCCGGTCACGAAGTTCGCGAAGACGATTCGCGAGGCCGCGACGGTTCGCACCGAGCTCGATCGCGCATTCACCGAAGCCGTGAGCGGGCGTCCTGGTCCGGTATGGGTCGACCTGCCGCTCGACATGCAGGCGACGGAGATCGACGACGCAGCCTTTCCTCCACCGACGACGACACAAACGCCCGACATCTCCGCAGCAGTCGCGCAGACCGTCGAGCTGCTGAAGAACGCGCGCCGTCCGATGCTCGTCGCCGGACACGGCATCCGCCTCGGCCATGCGGTCGACGCGCTGGGCGCCTTCATCGACATCGCGAAGATCCCGGTCGTCATGCCGATCTCGTCGATGGATCTCGTCCCCGACGCCAACCCGTTCCACATGGGCGCGTTCGGCCCGATCGGACGCCGCGCTGCGAACTTCGCGGTGCAGAACTCCGATCTCCTGATCAGCATCGGCGCGAGTCTCTCGATCGCATCGACCGGCTTCAACACCGCGGGCTTCGCGCCGCGCGCGAAGAAAGTCGTCGTGAACATCGACTCCGGCGAGATCGAGAAGTCGTCGCTGAACATCGACCTCCCCGTGATCGGCGACGCCGGCGATTTCCTCCGCCAGCTCACTAGCGCTCTCGCAGGCGTCGAGCTGCCGTCACGCGATCGCTGGCTCAACGCGTGCGCCGCGTGGAAGGAACGCTATCCGCCGGGACCGCCGCCCGACTTTCTCGACGATCGCTACGTCAACAGCTACGCGCTCGCCGAAGAGTTGTCGAATCAGATGAAAGAGGGCGAGATCGTCGTCGGCGGCATCTCGCTCGACGTCTGTTCGATCTACCAGTCCTTCCACATCAAGGAAGGACAGCGCGTGCTCATCAACGCGAACTACGGCGCGATGGGATGGGACCTGCCCGCGGCCGTCGGCGCGTGCGTCGCGGCGGATGGCGCGCGCGTCGTGCTCGTCACCGGCGACGGCAGCATCCAGTTCAACATTCACGAGCTGATGACCGTGCGCGCGAACAATCTCAACCTGCGCATCTTCGTGCTGAACAACCAGGGTTACGAGTCGATCCGCACGACGCAGAACAACTACTTCGAGAGCCGCTACGTCGGCTCGGACTTCGGCTCCGGCATCGGCAATCCGAACTTCGGCAAGCTCGCGGAGGCGTACGGCATCGGCTACCAGCGCCTCGACGATCCGTCGAAGCTCGCGGAAGGCGTCCGCGCCGCACTCGATCACGACGGCCCGCTGCTCTGCGAAGTGATCATTTCGCCGAACCAGCAACGCACTCCGCGTACGAGCTCGTTCCGCCGCGAAGACGGCTCGATGGAGTCGCGTCCGATCGAAGACCTCTTCCCGTTCCTCCCGCGCGAAGAAGTGCACGAGAACATGCACATGTTCGACGACGAGGCGTGATTCGTTACACGTCGCGGCGTTTCGCCGCGACAACCGTGACGATGTCGTGCAGGTTCTTGTAGATCGGGATGTTGCCGATCGGCGAGCGGTCGAGCATTCGATATACGCCGAACATGAAGTTCTTCTCGCCGCGCGAGAGGCGATACGGCACGGTCTTCAGCGCGAGGCGATGTCCGATGAAACGCGACTCGAGCACTTCGAAGCCGGTCTTCTCGAGCGCGAGCTTCACGGTCTTCGGACTGAAGTAGCTGAGGTGATACGGCGGCGCGATCGCGTAGAACGTCGGACCGGTGAATCGCGCGTACCAACAATCGATGTTGTGCACCTTCACCGCGACGCGTCCGCCGTCTTCGAGCAGGCGATTCGCGACGCGCAGCTCGTGCAGCGGATCGGTCGAGTGATCGAGCACGTCCATGAACGTGATCGCATCGAAGCGATGTCCGAAGTCGACGTCTTCGAGCGTCCCCTGCTGCACGCGTCCCGGATGTTTCTTCTGCGCCATCTCCGCGTACACCGGCGAGAACTCGACGCCGTACGCCTGCCACGGCGGAGGCACGGTGTCGAGAAACTGTCCCGCCGAACAACCGACGTCGAGGATGCGTCCCGGTCCGCCCGTACGCTCGAGCAACTTGCGCAGCCGGTGAAAGTAGAAATCGAGGTTCACCCGATTCGCTTCGTCGGTGTAGATGTAGTCATCGTCGGTGTGCTCGTAGAACGGCCGCAGGTCATCGACGGTGAGATGTTCGCGCACGAAGACGAATGTGCACGTGCGGCATCGCGCGATCTGAAAATCTGCGACGACGAAACGGTTCTCGAGGTCGGTCGCGGCGCAGAGGGGGCACGAGTCGCGAAACGGATAGCGAGGGTTGTCGGTCATAGAAACGCGCGGCGCCGCATTGTATGCGCTCCGGCAGCGCCCGTATGATGCGCTCCGCGTGAAGATTCTTCTCACCGGCGGGTCCGGATTCCTCGGGCGGCACATCCGCGAAAGCCTCGATCCGGCCTTCACCCTCGTCGCCCCATCGCACAAAGAATTCGACGTCACCGATGCGAATCGCGTCGACGAAGTGATGCGCGACGGCGGCTTCGACGC
>DASVNL010000425.1:0-2627 GCA_036383875.1 Thermoanaerobaculia bacterium | reverse complement strand
CGGGGGATTGCATGCGCGCGCATCTTAGTTGGTTCGGAAGGGTAGGAGATTGCCTGCCTGCCGCCTCTCCTGAAAGGAGGAACTTCCGATGAAAACCCGGATGCTCGCCGTCACCCTTCTGTCGTTCATCGTCGCGGGGAGTGCGTTCGCCCAGTTCAAGCGCATCAGCGCGTCGGAGTACGCGAAGAGCCCCGCGCGCGTCGCCGCGTTGAAGCGCGCCGTCGCGGCGATGAAAGCGCGCAACTCGCAGAGCAACACCAGCAAGGCCTATCGCACGAGCTGGGCGTACTGGGCGGCTACACACGGATACTTCGGCAGCGGTCCAAATTCATCGGGACCGGCGTCCGCGTTCAAGGCACAAGCCTCATCGAGCTGCGCGGGACTCACGCCGAACAGCCGCTTCCAGACGTGCGTCTCGTACTACACGCACGTCGCGAACACGCCCGTGCCGAACGACGGCGGCATCACGCTGAACGTGTGGGGCATGTGCCAGCACTCCGATCCGAACGACGGACCGTCGCAGGCGAACATGCAGTTCTTCACGTGGCACCGCATGTACCTCAAGTACTTCGAGCGCGTGCTGCGCAAGAGCTCCGGCGATCCGAACTTCACGCTGCCGTACTGGAACTATCCCGACGACGTCGGCCCGCGCGGGACCGGCATCGCGTTGCCGACGATGGTCCGCGGCACGACGTCGAACACGCTCGTCGATCAGTTCCGCACGCCGGGTCTCAACGCGAACACGACCGCGATTTCGTCGAGCACCGGCAGCGCGCAGCAAGCGTTCGACTTCACCGACTTCCGCAACTTCTCGTTCGCGCTCGAGATGCAGCCGCACGGCTCGATGCATTGCGGCACAGGCTTCGGCTGTCAGGCGCCCGATATCGGCATCGTCCCGGTCGCCGGACTCGATCCTGTGTTCTACATGCATCACACGAATATCGATCGTCTCTTCCAATGCTGGCTGACGCGCAAGGCGAACGGTCAGCCGATCACGCTCGCATGGGCGAAAGCGAACCTCGGCATGGACGCCGCGTTCTTCAATCAGAAGTGGAACTTCGTCGATGAGAACGGCGACCCCGTGTCGATGACCGTCTCGCAACTGTTCGAGCCCGGTGGCATCGACTACGTGTACGACAAAGTCACGGACTGCGTGCCGCGTCGCATCACGCCGGAAGCCGTCGCCGCGCCAGTGCGTCCTGCAGCGAACGAAGAAGATCAGACGCTGCGCGGCCAGCCGCTGTCAGTCGGCCTGTCGCCGATCACGCTCGAAGCGCCAGAGGCTCCGATGCCCGACGGGCTGAACATCGAGTCGGGACGCACGGTGTTGCTCATTGAGGATGTGAAGGTGACCGGCAGTCCGAGCGTCACGTACGACATCTTCATCAGTCGCAAAGACGCACCCGATCGCAAAACGTACGTCGCGACGATCAACTACTTCAACATCATCGTCCCGCATCACGCCGGGCACACCGACGCGAGCGGACCGCGCGGCCACAAGCTCCTCTTCTACGACGTCACCGACGAGCTCGCAGAGATCGGAGCGAACGCCTCGACGGACATCTCCGTCGACTTCGTCCCGACGCGCAGCGTCGAGGAGGAAGCGACGGTGAGCTCATCCGCGGGAACCGTGACCGTGGGCGCGGTGAGATTGCGAGTCGTACCGTAGAAGCGGAACGCCGGCGCCATCGCCGGCTGTCCCGGCGGCGCCTCGCCGCCGTGGGTTTGAGCGTCGCACGATGTTGACGGCGGCGATGGCGCCGCCGTGCCAGCCGGCGAGGGCGCCGGCGCTCCGCGATACACTTCGTCGCGATGCTCGACCTCATCTCCCGCTGGCCTTTCCTCCGCCAACTCCGTGGCGATCGCGACGCGGCGATGAGCGATCGCACGCGCTCGCTGCAGAAGAAAAACAACGGCGCGGAAGTCGCGCGCTCGGTCTGTCCGTATTGCGCGGTCGGCTGCGGACAACTCGTCTTTCATCGCGACGGGAAGGTCATCAACATCGAAGGCGATCCGGCGTCGCCGATCTCGCGAGGACATCTCTGTCCGAAGGGCGCGGCGAGCTACGAGCTCGTCACGCATCCGGCGCGCGCGACGAAGGTCAAATATCGCGCGCCGAAATCGCGACAGTGGATCGAGCTCGATCTCGCGTCCGCCGTCGACATGGTCGCGGATCGTCTGTGGACGTCGCGCGAGCGCACGTTCAATGAACAGCACATGCACACGACCGGCGTCGCGCATCTCGGCGGTGCGACGCTCGACGTCGAAGAAAACTACCTCATCAAGAAACTCTTCACGGCCGGACTGGGGATGGTGTGCCTGAGCAATCAGGCACGGATATGACATAGCTCCACGGTGCCCGGTCTGGGCACCTCCCTCGGCCGCGGCGGCGCAACGACTGCACAGCAGGACCTCGCCAACGCGGACGCGATCCTCATCATGGGATCGTCGATGGCCGAGAACCATCCTGTCGGATTTCAATGGGTGATCGAGGCGCGCGAGAAAAACGGCGCGAAGATCATTCACGTCGACCCGCGATTCACGCGCACGTCTGCAATGGCCGACCATTGGCTGCCATTGCGCGCGGGCAGCGACCTCGTGTTCCTCGGCGCGATGATCCGCTACGT
>DASVNL010000424.1:0-2911 GCA_036383875.1 Thermoanaerobaculia bacterium | reverse complement strand
GAGCTTTGCGTCGCGGCCGAGGTTCTTCTTCGTGGCGGTCGACTCGGCGGTCGCCTTCGACATCTTGTTCGTCGCCGTCGCGCGATCCTCGCGACCAGTCAGCAGCAGGTTCTCGAAATCCGTCGCATCGAAGCGCACGATCACGTCGCCCTTGCGCAGCAGCGTCCCGTCCGGCGCGATCCACGAGACTTTCAGCGGACGCTCCGCATTCAGCGGCGCGGTGACTTGCGTGGCCTTCGTCGCTTTGAGCGTGCCTTCCGCGCTCACGCGTCGCGTGAACGTGATCGGCTCGACTTTGAACGTCGCGACGTCGTTCGATTCTTTGGAGCACGCCGCGAGCAGCGCGACTGCGATCAGTGCACGCCTCACGACTTCGTCTCCTCTTCTTTTTCCTTCGAGACCAGCACGCGATCGCCGGGATCGATGCCTTGCAGCACTTCGATGAACTTGTCGTTCTCGCGTCCGAGCTTGATCGGGATCTGTTCGACGCGCAGCGCATTGCGGCGCGACGCGTACGGACCCTTCGCGCCGACGAACACCGCTTCGCGCGGGATCAGCACCGCGTTCTTCACGCGTCCGAGCTCGATCGTCCCCTGGAAGCGCATGCCCGGGCGCATCTTCGCGGGATCGGTCTTGTCGAGCTGCACGTCGACGCGCAGGACCTTCAGCGGATCCTGCGTGCCCTTCTTGCGCTGCACCGTGCGACCCGCGGCGGTGATCGTGCCGTGGAACTCGTCGTCGGGATGCGCGTCGAGCCGCAGCGTGACGCGCTGGCCGATCGCCACACGTCCGGCGTCGACTTCATCGACTTCGCCTTCGGCTTTCATCCGCGTGAGGTCCGGGATCTCGACGATGCGCTCGCCCTTCCACGTCCCGTCGCCGACCTTCTTCTTCTCGCCGCGCCAGTTGGTGATGTAGACCACCGTGCCGTCGCGGGGCGACATGCGCATCATTTGTTGAATCGCGCTCTGCGTGCTCGCGACGATCGCTTCCGCGTCGTTCTTGCGACTCTCGAGCAGGAGGATGCGCGCACGGGCAGCGCGTTCGAGCGACTCGACGCGCGAGCGGATCGCCGTGGCTTCGCGCTTCGCGATCGCATGTTCGATCTCGGTCTGCTTGTGCGCATTGATGCCGGCGACGTCGGGCGGCGCTTCGAGTTTCAGCGCGGCCTTGCGCAGTCGCGCTTCGGCTTCGGCGAGTTTCAAACGCTCGTCTTTCGTGTTGAGCGTGAGGTCGTTGCGTTCTTTCTCGATCTGCTTGCGCGACTCGTCCGCGATCGCCGACTTCTCTTCGAGCTTGCGCTGCAATTCGCTCGTATCGAAGCCGACCACCGGCTGCCCCTTCTTCACCTCGGCGCCTTCCGGCGCGAGCATCGAGATCTTGAACTCCCAGACGTCGGTGAGTTGCGGCGGGCCGAGGCTTTCGGAGGAGACGGAGGCGAGCGTGCCGGAGACTTCGAACCCGGTCACGAGGTCGCCGCGTTTCGCGCGCACCCATTCCCCCTGACGATCGGCCGCCAATTTGTTGCGCAGCGACCAGCCGCCGAACACGAACAGAATCAGCGCGGCGAGCGGAATCGCGACCCGTGGCTTCAGCACTCGTCTCATCCCTTCACCTCGACGATCTGCGCGAGACGGTCGCCTTCTTCGAGCCCGCTCGTGACGACGCATTCGAGCGCGTTGCACGGTCCGAGCTTCACGTCCTTCATCTCCCCGTTCGCGAGCTTCGCGCGTGGCGACTTCGACGAGAAGTCGAGTGCGGCCCGCGGCGCGAGCAGCGACGTCGCGACCTGACCGCGATGCACGACTGCGCGCGCGGAGAGTCCGGGGCGCATGCGATCGAGGTCGAGGCGGTCGAGTGCGATCAGCACTTCGAAGTGGCGGCGCAGCGACTGGCGGCGGCTTTCCTGCGCGACCGCGGCGATCGAGGAAATCTTTCCCTGGAACTGCATCTGCGGATATCCGTCGAGCGTGACCGTGACCGGCATGTCGATCGCGATCTTTCCGTCATCGACGTCGGGCAGCACCGCGGTGACGCGCATCGAGTCGAGCTCGGGGAGCAGCGCGAGCGGAAATCCGACCCACACCGGATCTCCAGCCTGTAGTTTTCGGTTCTCCCACGGGATGTCTTTGATGACCACGATCCCGTCGCGTGGTGCGCGCAGTACGAGCGCTTCGATCGACTGTTCGGCGATCGCGATCTCGCGGCGCGTCTTCTCGATGTTGAGCTGCAGGTTCTGACGTTCGGCGTTCACGGCCGTCTGTCGCGATTGCAGACTCTCGCGCGCTTTCTCGAGCTCGGTCGTCGAACGCCGCACCGCGCCCTGCTTCTCTTCGAACGCGCGGCCGGACAGCAACTCCCGAGGCACACGCGCGTCGATGTCGGCCTTCTCGACGTCGGCGCGTTTCTTCTCGACTTCGAGCTGCTTCTGTTCGAGATCGGCGGCCCACTCGGCCTCGCGCTGTTGCAGCTCCTGTAAGGCCTGCATCGCGCTCTGGCGTTTCGAGTCGAGTTCGGCGGTGAGCGAGCCGTTGTCGAGCTCCACGACCGGCTCGCCGGCGCGGACCATCACGCCGTCTTCGGCAATCCATTTGATGGATGTCTGCCAGGACGGCAGCGGCGGGACGGAGAGAAGCTCACCGCGAGCGGCTTCGAGCTCGCCGGAAAGGATCATCTCGTGGTGGAAAGCGTCGCGTCGTACGCGCAGATCCTGCCGCGCCGGAGCATCTTCGGAGTAGCCCGAAAAACAACCCGTCGCGATCAGTGAAGCCACTGCGCAGGCAAGTGTCTTCTTCATTGTGTGGTGTTCCGAGGATTCCGACGCATTGTACGGTCCGGAAGTTACGGAGGTTAGGCGCGCTACAATTTCGTGACTGATGACCGCGGTCCCGATTCCCTTCGCGCCCCAACC
>DASVNL010000423.1:0-1599 GCA_036383875.1 Thermoanaerobaculia bacterium | reverse complement strand
GACACGGAAGGTGTTACGTGCGAGGAATGCCGGTCGTGCTCGGGGCACCGGCCGGTGCGCCGACGCTGCCCTCGCTGCCGAGCGCGGGACGTGCGACGGTCGAGGTGATGCCGACCGCTTCGGCGTACTTCAGATACGTATCGATCGATGCGATGACGACGCGTGCTTCAACCGTGATCAGATCGATACCAACGAGCGAGATGCGAACCCACGCGTCGACGACGATGCCCTTGTCGAGAATCCGGTCGAGAACATCGATCAGACTGGTTCCGCCTGGGGCGCGTTCAACAGCCATGATTACCTGCCTTTCCTCTCTCCCGGCTTCCCGTCGGGAAGCTCACGAGTGCTGAGTTGTCTCTCGAGTTCCGAGATGCGATTGCGCAGCTCGTCGTACTCTTCGGGCGCCGGCAAAGCACGCGCGTCGCTCGAATAGAAGCGGTCCGATCGCCACCAGTTGATCCCGATCGCCTCGGCCTTGTCGATCGAACAGATGACCAGGCGAAGCTGGATCGTCAGCAGCTCGACGTTCGCCAGCGACACTTTCACGTCGCCTGCGACCACGAGCCCTTTGTCCAGGATCTTGTCGAGGATATCCACCAGGCCCTGCGGCTGGCGCTGGAGCGCTCCCCGATCCTCGATTGGCAATCACGCCTCCTTGTTAGTGCGGCGAACGTTTAACCGGTTTCACGATGAGGAGTCAAGCAACTCATTCCCACATCTTTAGCGGGCCCAGCTTCATGTTCAGTTGCTCGTCGCTCAATCCGAACACCACTTTCAGCTGCGCCATCTTCTCTTCGAGCTTCATCAGCGCGTTGCCGAGCCGCTCGATTTCTTCGTCGGTGAGATTGCCTGCATCCATGCGACGCAGCGCCTGCTTTTCGAGCAGACGGCGTACGAGCTCGATGATCGACAGCACCAGCTTCGCGAGTCCGTTCTCGACTGCGTCGGAGTCGGCGGAGATGCGATCCGGCACGACCGCGTCGGTGAACGTCAGCGCGTGCCGCAGCTCTTCTTCTTCATTCGTGATCAGCATCGGCGAAGACCTCCAGCGGCCACGGACCGGACAGCAGGAACGGCACGTCGGGACATTGCGCGCGCAGCGACTCGCCCGCGGCGCGCGCGTCATCGAGACGACTCCGCTCGATGAGCGCGACCAGCTCGACCGACTTCTCATCGCGATGCAGCCAACGATGCTTCACAGACAGCGGCACAAGCAAACGATCGGCCGCAGCGCGCAGATGCAGGTCTGCGTTCGACGCCTGCGTCACCGCGTGCAGTGCGCGTAGATAGTCCGCGCCGCTCGTGAAGTCGTGACGATCGGGACGCGCCTGCGGTGCGATCGCCGCGGTCTTCAGCGTCATCTCGACGTGCTCGCGATGCTCGATGAGCAGATGCTTCCAGCGCGCGAGATGCGCCGCACATTTCGCGAGCGCATCGTCCGCCGACGCCACGACGAAGCCGTAGCGGATCGCGACGAACGTCGCGGCGTCGAGGAGCTTCGCGCGGATCGCGGCGACTTGCAGCAGCAGCTCGCGATCGCCGAGGGGCTGATCGTCAGGGACGGCGAGCGCGCTGAGATAGAGATCGCCGATGACGATC
>DASVNL010000422.1:0-10698 GCA_036383875.1 Thermoanaerobaculia bacterium | reverse complement strand
TCCACGATCGAGAATCGCGATCGTCGCAGCGGTTGCGACGCACGCGGAGAGGAGTCCGGACCAATAAACAAAGGGCGAACGCAACAAGGTCAGCCCCGAGAATGTGGCAAGATACAAACACACGAACACGAGTAACGGTGCGATCAGCTTGTCGGCTGCGCGTGCCCAGCGTCCAAAGGAGTCATGATGGCGAGGCTCACCAGCGATGTTGCTGCGCTCGTTCTCCGCGTTTCCGCGGGGCTGATCTTCCTCCCGCACGGGTGGTCCAAGATCGCCGGTGATGGAGGCGCCGCCGCCTTCGCGAACGACATCGCCGCCAACTACGGCATCCCCGCGATCCTCGGGCATGTCGCCGCCTGGGCCGAGGTCGCCGGTGCGATCCTTCTCATCGCCGGACTGCTCACGCGTCTCGATGCCTTCCTCCTCGCCGCGATGATGTTCGTCGCGACCTTCGTCGTGCAACTTCCAGACGCGTTGTACGAGGTTCCGCCGAACGCAATCAAGTTTTTCGTCGCGCTGCGCGGGATCGAGCTGCCGCTGGCGATGTTCGCGATCGCGTTTTCGCTGCTGTTGACGGGCGCCGGTCGGATCTCCCTCGACCACCTGCTCGGCGTCGATGCGCGGCTCGCGGCGCTTTGGCCGAAAAAGAAAGCGGCGGCCGAAGCCGCCGCCATTCAGATCTGAAGCGAAAGTAGTTTTTTACTGGCCGATTGCCGACGCTGCGCCCGAAGACGCCGCCGCCGAAGGATCCTCGACGATGATGCCGATGTTCTTCGCACCGCTGGCGCGGGCGAGATCGAGGAACTTCATCGTGGTCTCGTAGTCGACGTCGCGGCCACCCGCGAAGAAGACCATCTTCGACGTGTTGCCCTTGAGGATTTCCCGGATCCGACCTGGGAACGCTTCCATCGTCATCTCGTCCTTGTTGATCAGGACGCGAGGACCGGCAGCGAGTCGCAGGACGATCTGGTCCTGGACCGCGGACGGAGGAAGATTTGCGGGCGCTTTGGGCGGAACCTTGACGAGGTAACCCATCTGCACAACCGGGGTAATGACCATGAAGATGATGAGGAGCACGAGAACAACGTCCACCAGAGGTGTGACGTTGATCTCGGAGCGCATCGAACCGCCGCCACCGACTTGCATGTGACTATGCCTCTCCTGGTCGTTTCTTCGGTTGAGAGATCAATCCGACGTCGTTGAATCCGACTTCGCGGCAGGCTTTGAGGACGTCGAGCACGTCGCCGTACTTCACGAGACGGTCGCCTTTGACCGCGATCTCGCGGTCCGGCGTACGCTCGTACACGTCTTTCAGAGCCTTCTCCACCTCATCCTTGCGGACGACGTTGGGTCCGAGATAGACCGACCCGTCGGACTTCACCGAGATCTGGAGCTGCTTCTCGGTATCCGGCGTCTTCTCGGGATCCTCGGTCACCGGCAGGTTCACCGGTACACCCTTTTGCAGCATGGGCGTAACGACCATGAAGATGATCAGGAGCACGAGGCAGACGTCGACGAGAGGAGTAACGTTGATGTCGGAGTTCAGCGCCGCGCTCGAAAGCTTGGAGAGCGAGCTACCCGACAGCTTTTTCATTGATGCCAGCTTCCTTCATGAAATAGATGGCCATCTCGGAGCCGGAGTTGGACATCTCGACGGTGAAGCGGTCGACGCGGTTCTGGAAGTAGTTGTACGCCCAGACCGCGGGGATCGCGACGAGGAGACCGCCGGCCGTGGTGAACAGCGCTTCTGCGATACCGGCCGAAACCGACGCGATACCGCCGCCGCCCTTGGCCATGCCGGTGAAGGCGTTGATGATGCCGACGACCGTACCGAACAGACCGACGAACGGCGCGGTTGCACCGATGGTCGCGAGAACGCCGAGGTTCTCTTTCAGCTCGGCGACGGTGATCATCGCCGTACGATCCATACCCTGACGCGCGGCTTCGACAGCCAGCTCAGGATCGGACAGACGCTTGTCGCGGCGCGAGGCCTCGAACTCGAGGAGACCGGCGGCGATGACTTTCGCCAGGTGGCTCTCCTTGTACTTCTTCGTGACTTCGATGGCCTGACCGTAGTCACCCTTGGTGAGCAGGTTCGAGAGCGCACCGAGAAGCTTCAGCGACTGATTCTTCGCCTTGTTGAAGGTGAGGAACCGCTCGACCATAACCCACAGCGAGTAAATCGACATCAAACCCATGACGGCGATGACGGCGTAGCCGACAACCGTCATCTCGCGAAACATGTGTGCCAAATCCATGACCTAATCTCCTCCTCGCGCGACACCGGCGGTGGGCCGGCCTCGCCTATTCTTTTAGTTCAGCTTGAAATTGACCGTGAGATTGAAGATGACGTCGACCGGCTGCCCGTTGAGAGTACCCGGACGGAACTTCCATTTCTGAACCGCATCGGCTGCGGCCTGATCGAGGCCGAAAGGCAGCGGCTTGAGCACCTTGACGTCGCGAACGTTGCCGTTCTTGTCGATGATGCATTCGACGATGACGATGCCGGAGATGCGGGCCTTGCGGGCCACTTCCGGATAGTGCGGCTCGACGCGGCTGAGGATCGTCGGAGCTTTGACGTCGCCGCCGACGCGCAGAGGCGCTTCGGTTTTCGGCGGAGGGGGCATGGTGTCGGTCACGATGCCGCCGACGACACCGCCGACGACGCCGCCGAGAACACCGCCCTCGACACCGCCTTCGACGCCGCCTTCGACACCGGCATCCGCCGACGCTGCGGCTTCGACCGGCTTGACCTGATCAGGCACGACGGTCGGAGCGAGATTCTGGAGATCCTTGGGGATGTCGACCGGCTTCACTTCCACCGGACGGGACGTCGCTGCTTTGGGCGGCGGCGGCGGCGGGGGCGGAGGTGGCGGAGGAGCAGCGGCAACGGAGTACTGCGCGACCTGCGCAGGCGAATTGGTCGGGAAATCGACGTTCCAGACGGACCCGAAAACGATTCCGGCGATCACGACGACGTGAAGTCCCAGCGACACCGGAAGGGTCAGATACTTCCGGATCCCGACCACCTGTTTCTTGGATTCGACGACTGTGCTTTCGAACATGGCTTAGCTCTTTTTGCCGGAGGCGGCAGCAGCGGCTTCGGCTTTCTTCTTCTTGACGATCGCGATCGCCTCGTTGCGGATCCGATCCGCGTCGGCGACGAGCTGCTGCTGTTTCACTGGATCGCTTTCGAGCGGCGCCTGCTGACGATAAAGAAGGCTGAGGTAAACCTTCGCCTCGAAGTAATCCTGACGCATCGAGGCGGCTTTCTGCAGCGCAGCCTTGCCCTTCTCGATGATCATGATGCGCTCGGCCATGTCCGCCGGCGGATTCTTCGCGACCTTCTCGTAGCAAACAACGCCGTAGGTGTAGTACGCCTCGGGGTTCTTCGAATCGAGCAGGGTGATCTTCTCGTACCAGTTCAGCGACTCGGCGAAGTTGCCCTGCTTTGCGTAAAGCGTGGCAATCGAGCGCACTGCCTCGAGGTCTGCAGGATGTGTCTGCAGCCACTCGCGGAAGTAGTTGATCGCCTCGGTGATGCGATCCGCATTCAGGTAGAGGTTGATGAGAGCTTCACGCGCGATCAGATCGTCCGGCCGTTTCCGCAAGTACTTCCGGAGCTCGACGACCGCGCTGTCCGCGCGCTTCACGTTCTCAGGAGACTTGTCCTCGGGGACGTAGAGTCCAATCAGCGAGTACCCGATCATTCGGTCCAGATCAGGGAAGCTCGCTGCGTCGATCTCTCGCGCGCGCTGGTAATGCGTCAACGCCGCCTGGTACTCCTCTTTCGCGTATGCGTCGTTGGCCTCGCGGATTTGAATCCGCGCCTTGACCTTGGAGCAGCCGACGAGTAGGGAAAGAGATAGTGCCGCGACAAGGCACAACTTCTTTTTCATGTGATTCCGAACTCCCTGATGAGTGATCGCAGAACTGTATGCAGGGGGGCGCTGTCAGGCTGCTTCCCGGCCCGCGTCAGGCAATGGTGAGCGAATATACAGATCGGTCTATTCACCGTCAACCCAATTGGTAATACCTGAAACCGAAAGTTTTAGCCGAAAAAGACCCTTCGAAAAAAAGCCCGTTTCGACTGCGATTTCACGTACGCGCATGACTCTCTCTTTCGACCATTCGACACGCGTTCCGTGAAAAAGAAAACCACCTTCCCCACGAATTACGGCCGGTCCCGAAACTTCTTTTCCCAACTCAATGCCGAGGCCGCCGTAACAGGGCACCATGTAACGTTCCCGGCGTCACATTGCAAGCAGAAATCGTGCGATGTCTGCTTTTCCTGTTCTCTCTCTCAGATGCTGCATGACGCAACGACCACCCGCCCGTGTCTCATCCTTCCGAAACCGACCGCTACAGAAGCGTTTCAGTACGTCGGCTTCCACTCCGAGGTCAGGTCGCTGATCGCGGACCAGAGCTCGGGAAACAACGGCTCGTTCGTCCCCGACTCGAGCTGAGCCGCAGGAACGTTCTTGAGCGACATGACGCGGTCTCCGATGATCCGGAAGGCAAGCCGCATGTGCGTATAGCGCCACTTCAGGAAGGCCTCATCGTAGTCCATCATGCTCTGCAGAAGCCGGAAGACTTCGTAGTGCTCGCGCGGAGTGCGCTCCACTTCGATGATCGTCAGCCCCCTGCGCGCGAGAAGGTCAGTGAATTTCGGCCAGATGCGCTTGCCGACGTTGAGCAGGATCTTGAAGCCCGGCGACTCCTGCCCGCTGCCACGGCCCAGCGACGTCGTGCGGAGGACGTGGTAGTCGGCGGGAGCCATCGTCTCGAGGATGATGATCTGCTCGCGCAGGAGATCGATGATCATCCGGCAGCGATGCAAAAGATCGGCGGCGAGATGAATCTGATCGCCTTCGATCATCGCGACCGCGCGATCGATCTCGTAGTCGATGTGGTGGAGCCAGAGCTCGGCCGTCTGGTGCGTGACCTGAAACAGCCGCTCCTCCGGATTGGAGAGTTGCTCGACGGGCTTCTGCAGCTCGAGGAGCTCGGGGACGCGGACGTAGCGCTCGTAGTCGGAAGCGCCTTTTCCTTCGAGAATCGGACCGGTGTGTGGCATGCGGCGCGGATGATACTTCGCGCCGCACGCTCCGCTACACCAATTCGAGATCAGACCAGCTCGAGGATGTGACCGAGCTTCTTCTTCTTCGTCTCGAGGTACTTCTGCGTCGTCGTGGACGGCGCGATCTCGAGCGGCACACGCGCCACGATCTGCAGGCCGAAGCCTTCGATGGCGACGTACTTCGCGGGGTTGTTGGTCATCAGCTTGATCTTGCGGACGCCGAGGTCGCGGAGGATCTGCGAGCCGGTGCCGTAGTCGCGGATGTCGGGAGCAAAGCCGAGCTTCGCATTCGCCTCGATCGTGTCCGCGCCCTGATCCTGCAACTCGTACGCGCGCAGCTTGTTCACGAGGCCGATGCCGCGGCCTTCCTGCAGAAGGTAAAGGATGACTCCCTTCCCTTCCGCCGCGATCAACTCGAACGCGCGCTCGAGCTGATCGCCGCAGTCGCAGCGGCTCGAGTGAAAGACGTCGCCGGTGAGACACGATGAGTGCACGCGCACGAGCACTTCATCGCTCTCCTGGATCTCGCCCTTCACCAGCGCCACGTGCTCCTCGCCCGTGATGTCGCTCTTGTACGCGTACACGCGGAACTCGCCGTGGTTGGTCGGCAGCACCGGAGAAGCAAGGCAATGCACGTGCTTCTCGTTCTGCATCCGGTACTTGATGATGTCGGCGACCGAGATGATCTTCAGCCCGTGATGCACCGCGAACTCGCGGAGATCCGGAAGCCTCGCCATCGTGCCGTCCTCATTCATGATTTCGCAGATGACCGCGCCCGGCGTGACCCCCGCGATGCTCGCGAGATCCACCGAAGCCTCGGTCTGACCGGCGCGCTTGAGCACACCGCCCTTGCGCGCGCGCAGCGGGAACACGTGCC
Organism: Thermoanaerobaculia bacterium; assembly: GCA_036383875.1. Classification (GTDB taxonomy): domain Bacteria; phylum Acidobacteriota; class Thermoanaerobaculia; order Gp7-AA8; family Gp7-AA8; genus QHVT01. The sequence goes on along the minus strand of DASVNL010000422.1, from coordinate 4,741 downwards.
CCGGACGCGCGAGATCGTGCGGTCGCGTTCGTGGATCGATCGCGACCCGCACGGTCTCGGCCCTGTCGAATGCGGAGATGCCCGTCGTCACGCGGCCGCGCGCTTCGATCGACACGGTGAAGGCCGTGCCGAAGTTGGTCGTGTTGTTCTCGACCATCAACGGCAGTTCGAGCTCGTTGCACCGCTCTTCGGTGAGCGCGAGACAGATCAGACCGCGGCCGTAACGCGCCATGAAGTTGATCTTCTCGGGCGTGACGCGATCCGCGGCGATACAGAGATCGCCCTCGTTCTCGCGGTCTTCGTCATCGACGATGATGACGAACTCTCCGCGGCGGTACAGCTCTGCTGCTTCCTCAATCGTGGCGAACGGCATGGACCCGGCTTTCTGTGACGACGTAAAGTGCTTCTTTCTTACTGGATGACGCGGAACTTGTCGGACATCGTGTACGACGACTTCTTCACAGTATCGATGACTTTGATCGTGAAGGTGTACTCGCCCGGCTTGAACGACGCCAGCGGAATCGCGTTGCCCACACCGTAGTGACCCTCGACGCCCTTCATCGGAATGGCTTCGATCTCACGCGGCGGCGCGGTCATCTTGATCTTCTTCTTGTCGGCGTCGGCGACGCCTTCGATGTCGACCTTGACCTGGATCTTCGGCAGCAGCGGCGTGGCCTCGCCCGTCACGGTGACCGGAGCGTCGGCGGCCGGTGCAGGAACGCCAGGGTGGCGAAGCTCGAAGAAGTACCAGAGCTCATCCGAGGTGCGGAACACGCGGTCGGCCTTCGGCACGACCTTGATGCCGCCGAACGCGAACGGATCGTCGGCTTTCTGCGCTTCGGTGAGCGGATAGAGATTGTTGGAGAGGATGAGACCCGACGCCGCGGTCGCGTCTTTGTCGAGCGAACCGGCGAGCGTCATCTCGCTGGACGTGATGGCCAGAGCCTTGCCGTCCTGCGCGAGTCCGAAGTAACCGCGATACTTGCCGGCCGGAAGTGCGGCCAGGGTCTTGTCGACGTACTGGTCGTCTTTCGACGGGGCGATCTTCGCCGGCTCTTCGAACGCAACGACGTTCTTGCCGCTCTCATCCTGCACGACGCCGAAGAACGTAACGCCCTCGGCCGGGACCGCAGCGGACTTCGGCACGAACACCATCACCGGAACGAACGTGACGCCTTCCGTGGTGACGAACTCACCGGTGGTCGAGAACAGCTTTCCTTCGTACGGATTCTTCGCCGCCGCTTTGAAGTCGGCGATCGCGGTGGCGAGCGCCGGAGTCGTCAGCTCGGTGACGACCGGGGCCGGAGCTTCCGGCGCAGCTTCGACAGGAGCAGGCGCGGCCTGCATCTGCGCCGCGGTGAACGTCGGCGCGACGGTGAGGTTCGGCTGCTTGATCGCGGCCTGCACGAGCGCGTTGTTGACCTTGCCGATCTCGAAGTTGCCGCGTTCGGCCTTGTAGATGCCGTTGCCGAAGCGATCGACGAAGCGGATCTGCGCGCGCGGCATGCCGAACGTGACCGGGACATCGGGGGTGCCTTCATACGTCCAGAGCAATTCGTTGCCGGTACGCGCGGGCATGTCCGCGTTCACTTCGATGCCCTCGGTCTTCGCGGCCACGCGCTCCATCTTTTTCGGCGCGCCGTACAGGATGTACGCCTTGCCGCGCTCGGTCATCGAGCCCTTGACGGCCTCGCCCGTGAAATTCTTGTCCGCCGTGGCGACGCGCATCTCGAACTGATCCTTGAACTCGTTGCGCGCCGTGTCCGGCGTCGGATCGCGGCGGGCCCAGAACAGATCGACGTACGCCTTCGCGTCCGCGTCGTTGCGAGTGAGCTTCCACTTCGCGACTTCTTCCCTCGTCATGAGGTACGTGACGGGGCCCTTCCCCCACTCGGAGTACTGCGAAGAGAGTTGCGCGAGCGCGGTGACGCTCACGGCGGTCACGGCGATTGCCGTGAGGAAGTTACGAATCTTCATGAAGTCTCCAGTCGTGAAAATATCCGCCGAGTCGAAACATCTCCCGGCGAGCCTAATTCCACGGCTACTGCTGCTCGAAATTCTCCATCTGGTCGTACAGACGATCCATCTCGGCGTCGATTTCTTCCTGGCTCAGAATTCCCTTTCTCACCAGAAGCGTGGCGAGCGAATGGAGCAGGATGCCGTTCTCGATGATCATCTGTTCGATCTGTTCGTCGTCATCCTCATACTCAGCGCCGTTGTTGCTATCTTCGTTCATGCTTCCTCCTTACGATTGCAGCCGCGATTCGAGTGCCTCGCCCCGCGGCCAACTCCCGCTTCCGTGTACCACTGGCCGGTTCAACTGGCAACCCGTAAAATCCGCCGCCATGAAACGAGCCGTGCTTGCCGTCTCTCTTCTCGCGTTCTTCTCCTGTCAGCAGCGGGAGGCAGCAGCGCCCGACACCGCAGCCACCGCCACGACGGCCACCGCGCCCGCAGCCAAGCCCTTCCGCGTCGGACTGCTCACGCCCGGCTCGATCAACGACGGCGGCTGGAACGCGATCGCATACGAAGGCCTGCAGCGCGTGAAGAGTGAGCTCGGCGCGGAAGTGTCGAATCAGGAAACAAAGACGCCAGCGGAAAATCTCGAAGGATTCCGCGCGTACGGCGCGAAGGGATTCGACCTCGCATTCGGACACGGCTTCGAATTTCAGGATCCCGCGAAGAGCGCCGCCGCCGAATATCCGAAGACGATCTTCATCACGACGTCCGGCACCACGATCGCGCCGAACGTCGCGCCGATGCGCTTCGAGCTCGAAGAAGCAACCTACCTCCTCGGCGTCATCGCCGCGCGCGAATCCAAAACCGGCAAGGCCGGATTGATCGGCGGCATCAAGTTCCCGTCGATCGACTCGACGTTCCTCGCGTTCAAAGCCGGCGCGCACTCGGTCAACCCGAAGTTCGACGTCCGCGAGATCTACACCGGCAACTTCGAGGACCTCGGCGCGGCGAAGCTCGCAACGCTCTCGCTCATCAACGCAGGCGCGGACTTCATCCTTCATCAGGCCAACGAAGCAGGTCGCGGTGTGTTCCAGGCCTGCAGCGAGCGCAAGGTGCGCTGCTTCGGCTCGAACAAAAATCAGACCGAGCTCGCGCCGGATGTCATCGTCGCGAATGCGGTGCTCGATGTGCCGGGCGCGATTTTGAAGATGGCGCGCACGGTCAAAGACGGACAGTTCAAGCCGGAGATTCAATACTTCGGGATGAACGAAGGCGTCGTGACGCTCGAGTGGAACGACAAGCTGAAGGGACAGATCTCGCCCGAGACCGTCGCGGAAGTCGCGCGGCTCGAGCAGGAGATCAAGGCGGGCAAGCTGAAGGTCCCGACCGGTTTCTGACGTGCGCCTCTCGCGCATCACGAAGTCGTTTGGCGCAACGCGCGCGGTCGACGACGTCTCGCTCGACATCACGCCGGGCGAGATCCTCGCGGTGATCGGCGAGAACGGCGCAGGCAAAACGACGTTGATGCGCATCGCCGCGCGCGAGCTGCACGCGGACTCAGGCGAGGTCGACGACACGCAATCCGTTGGGCTCGTGCATCAGCACTTCATGCTGGTGCCCGAGCTCACGATCGCGGAGAACCTCGCACTCACCGAACGGCGCCGCTTTCGTTTCGCATCGCGCAAGACGCTCGAGCGCGAAGCAACGCAGACGATCGGTGCGACCGGCATCGAGCTTCCCGATGTCGCACGTCGCGTCGACGATTTGTCCGTCGGCGAAAAGTCGAAGCTCGAGCTGATCAAAGCGATCGCGAAGAATCCCGCGACGCTGATCCTCGACGAGCCGACGTCGGTGCTCACGCCGCACGAAGCCGAAGAGCTGTTCCGCGTGATGCGACGCCTCGCATCGAACGGAACGGCCGTCGTGTTCATCAGCCACAAGCTCCCCGAGGTGCTGGCGATCGCGCAACGCATCGTGGTGATGCGGGCGGGACGCGTCGTGCTCGAGACGCGCGACGCCAGCGCGGACACGCTCGCGAACGCGATGGTCGCGTCGCGTGAGACGTCGACGCGCGATGTCGCGCAACGCAGCGGCCGGATCACCGCGATCGTCGGCGTCGCCGGGAATGGGCAGACGGAGCTTGCAGCGAAACTGCGCGACGAGCAGCCGCACGCTGGACACATCCCCGAGGATCGGACGCGGGATGGGATCGTGGCGGAGATGTCGATCGCGGAGAACCTCGCGCTGCGCGCGCCACGCTGGCGTCCGCGCGATGCGACGCGTCACGCGGAAGAGATGATTCGCCTCTACTCGATTCGCGCACACTCGCCGCGACAACGCGCCGGCGAGTTGTCGGGCGGCAATCAACAGAAGGTGATCCTCGCGCGCGAGCTCGATCGCAAGCCGCGCACGATCGTCGCGGCGGAGCCGACGCGCGGGCTCGACATCGAGGCCACGCGTTTCGTGCACGAGCAATTGCGCAGCGCCGCTGCGAACGGCGTGTCGATCGTGCTGATCACATCGGATCTCGACGAAGCGTTCGCGCTCGCGGACGAAGTGCAGGTGATCTATCGCGGACAACTTTCCGAGGCGATGATGCCGGACGTTGCGACGTCGCGGGTGGCGAGCCTGATGGCGGGACTGCGCGCATGAAGCGCCTTGGCTTCGCGCTGATTGCCGCACTCGCCGCTGTCTTGATTCTCGCGCTCATCGGCGCGGCGTTCGGACACTCGCCGCGCGAGCTGCTCACGATTCTCATCACCGGTTCGATCGGCTCGCGCTT
>DASVNL010000421.1:0-1652 GCA_036383875.1 Thermoanaerobaculia bacterium | reverse complement strand
GTGTGGTTCGGCATGCAGTTCTTCAACGGATTCCTCTCCATCCAGGCTGCGCGCGGCACGCAGGAAATCGCGGGCATCGCGTGGTGGGCACACGTCGGCGGATTCGTGTTCGGCGCGGCTGTGGCCGCAATCGTCCGCCTCTCTGCACGGCAGAAGCGCCGGGACGATATGATCGCCCCGTCATGACCACCGTCCACACTGAGGCTCCGGCCACGGCCACGAGCCATCTTCAAACGTTTCTCGATCGCATCGCCTCGCGCGAGGCGGTCATTGGCGTCGTCGGCCTCGGCTACGTCGGCCTGCCCCTCGTGCTCATCTATGAAGAGGCAGGCTTTCCCGTCGTCGGCTTCGACGTGGACCCTGAAAAAGCGGAGCGCCTCACCGCCGGCGATTCGTACATCCGCCACATCGGACCCGAGCGCGTGCGTAAAGCGTTCGTCGGCGGGAAGGCGAAGGCGGTTTCGGATTTCACGAACCTAAGCGAATGCGACGCGATCCTCGTCTGCGTTCCGACTCCGCTCGGCAAACATCGCGAGCCCGACCTCAAATACGTCCGCATGACGGCGGAAATCATCGCCGAACACCTGCGTCCCGGCCAGCTCGTCGTCCTCGAATCGACGACCTATCCCGGCACGACGCGCGAAGAGTTGCTGACGCGCTTCGATGCGAAGGGTTTGACGTGCGGCAGCGACTACTTCCTCGCGTTCTCGCCTGAGCGCGAAGATCCGGGCAACGAGAAGTACAACACCAAGAACATCACCAAGATCGTTGGCGGCATCGACCCGCCGTCGCTCACCGCGGCGTCCGCGTTGTATCGCGCTGCAATCGATCAGGTCTACGAAGTCTCGTCGACGGAGGTCGCCGAAGCAGGGAAGCTGCTCGAGAACATTTTCCGCGCCGTGAACATCGCGCTCGTCAACGAGATGAAAGTCATCTTCGATCGGATGGGCATCAATGTGTGGGAAGTGATCGAGGCCGCGAAGACGAAGCCGTTCGGCTTCATGCCTTTCTATCCCGGCCCCGGCCTCGGCGGTCACTGCATCCCGCTCGATCCGTTCTATCTCACCTGGAAGGCGGCGGAGCACGGCGTGTGGGCGCGTTTCATCGAGCTCGCCGGCGAAGTGAACACGTCGATGCCGCGCTTCGTCGTGTCGAAGGTCGCGGAGGCGGTGAACCAGGACGGGAAGAGCATCGTCGGCGCGAAGGTGCTGGTGCTCGGACTCTCGTACAAGGCCGACATCGACGACGATCGCGAGTCGCCATCCTTCGAGCTCATTGAGCTGTTGCAGGAGCGCGGCGCGGTCGTTTCGTACTGCGATCCGTTCGTGCCGTTCATGCGCAAAACCCGAAAGCATGACCTCGGGATGGAGTCTGTTCCGTGCACGGCCGAGGAGTTCGGAAAGTACGATGCGGTCCTCGTGTCGACGGCCCACTCGCAGTTCAAAGATCCCGCGCTCTACGAGCACTCGCGGCTCGTGATCGATACCCGTAATATCGTGCATCCGCCGATTGGCGCCTCGACGCGCCTCGTTCGCGCCTGACCCGACATCGCAATGACACGAAAAAAAGCGCTCATCACCGGCATCACCGGACAGGACGGCTCCTACCTCGCCGAGTTGCTTCTCGAGAAGGGCTACGAGGTGCACGGCGTC
>DASVNL010000420.1:0-3271 GCA_036383875.1 Thermoanaerobaculia bacterium | reverse complement strand
GCGTTCGAGCGCGTGATTCTCGGCGACGCGAAGCCGCGACTGCTCGTCGTGACGACGCCGAACATCGAGTTCAACGTGCGATTCGAATCGCTCGCGAAGGGACGCCTGCGTCATCGCGATCACCGTTTCGAATGGACGCGCGCGGAGTTTCGCGCGTGGTGCGAGCGCGTCGCCCAGCAGTACGGCTACGCGTTCGAATGGATGCCGGTCGGCGCGGTCGATGAAGAAGTCGGGCCGCCGACGCAAATGGCTGTGTTCACACGGAGTGCATCATGAAGATCCCGGAACTCTCACTCGTCGTCCTGATCGGAGCGTCCGGCTCCGGCAAGTCGTCGTTCGCGCGAAAGCATTTCAAGCCGACGGAAGTCATCTCCTCCGACTTCTGCCGCGGACTCGTGTCGAACGACGAGAACGATCAGACCGCGTCGAACGACGCGTTCGATCTGCTGCACTACATCGTCGGCAAGCGGCTGTCGCGCGGACTGCTCACCGTCGTCGACGCGACGAACGTCGAGCCGATGTCGCGCAAGCAGCTCGTAACCATCGCGCGTGAACATCACGTGCTGCCGGTCGCGATCGTGCTGAACCTGCAGCCGAAGCTTTGCCACGAGCGCAACGCGCTGCGTGCCGATCGTCAGTTCGGATCGCACGTCGTGCGCAATCAGACCGCGATGCTTCGCAAGTCGCTGCGCTTCCTCGGCAAGGAAGGTTTCCGCTACGCATACGTGCTCGACTCCGTCGACGAGGTCGAGCGCGCGGAGATCGTGCGCGAGCCGCTCTACAACAATCGCAAGCACGAGCACGGACCGTTCGATCTGATCGGCGACGTGCACGGCTGCTTCGACGAACTGGCGACGCTGCTCACGACGCTCGGCTACGAGCTGTCGGAAAACGGCGCGCGTCATCCGTCCGGCCGCAAGGCCGTCTTCCTCGGCGATCTGGTCGATCGCGGACCGAAGACGCCCGAGGTGCTGGAGCTGGTGATGAAGATGGTGGGGAGCGGGGATGCGCTGGCGGTGCCGGGCAATCACGACGTGAAGCTGATGCGCGCACTGCAGGGCAAGAACGTGAAAGTCACGCACGGACTCGGCGAGTCGCTCGAGCAGCTCGCGCTGCGCGATGCGGAGTTCCGCGACGGCGCGACGAAGTTCATCGACTCGCTCGTCAGTCACTTCGTGCTCGACGACGGGAAGCTCGTCGTCGCACACGCGGGCATGAAGCAGGAGCTGCAGGGTCGCGGCTCGGGACGCGTGCGCGAGTTCGCGCTGTACGGCGAAACGACGGGCGAGACGGACGAGTTCGGACTGCCGGTGCGCTACAACTGGGCCGCGGATTATCGCGGTCGCGCGCTCGTCGTGTACGGACACACGCCGGTCATCGAGCCGGAGTGGCTGAACGGCACGATCTGCATCGACACCGGCTGCGTGTTCGGCGGCAAGCTGACTGCGCTGCGGTACCCGGAGAAGGAGCTCGTGTCGGTGCCGGCCGCGCGGATGTACTACGAGCCGGCGCGACTGCTGCAGGCGAACATCAACGAGGCGCATGCGCCGCTGTCGTCGCAGCAGCTCGTCGACGACGTGCTCGATCTCGAGGACGTCGCGGGCAAGCACATCGTCGAGACGCGGCTGAACAAGACCGTCACGATTCGCGAGGAGAACGCGATGGCGGCGCTCGAAGTGATGAGCCGCTTCGCTGCGAATCCGAAGTGGCTCGTGTACCTGCCGCCGACGATGTCGCCATCCGAGACGACGACGCGCGACGGGCTGCTCGAACATCCGGACGAGGCGTTCGCGTACTACCGCGGCGAGGGCGTGCAGAAGGTCGTGTGCGAAGAAAAGCACATGGGCTCGCGCGCGGTGGTGATCGTGTGTCGCGACGAAGAGGCCGCGCGCCGTCGCTTCGGCATCACGGGCGAAGGCATCGGCATCGTGTACACGCGCACGGGCCGGCGTTTCTTCGGCGACTCGATGCCGCAGCTCGAAACGGAACTGCTGGAGCATCTGCGCGACACGCTGACGAGCAACGACGCGTGGAACGGCTTCTCGACCGATTGGTTCGTCTTCGACTGCGAGCTGATGCCGTGGTCGGTGAAGGCGGAGGATCTCGTGCGCGGCCAGTACGCGTCGGTGGGTGCGGTTGCGACCGCGGCGACGCGCGGCGTGACCGACGTGCTGCGCGCGGCATCGGCGCGCGTCGAGGATGCGGCTGCGCTGGCGACTGCGTTCGAAGATCGCGGCGCGATGGTCACGCAGTACGTCGATGCGTATCGCCGGTACTGCTGGCCGGTGACCTCGCTGCGCGACGTGAAGCTGGCGCCGTTCCATGTGCTCGCGACGGAAGGCGCGGTGCACACGGACAAGGATCACGTGTGGCACATGGAGTCGATCGCGGCGATGACGCGCGGGTCGGAGATCGTCGTGACGACGCCGTATCGCGTGGTCGAGCTCGAGGACGAGTCGAGTGTCGCGAGTGCGACGGCGTGGTGGACGGAGATGACGTCGCGCGGCGGCGAGGGGATGGTCGTGAAGCCGTACGACTATCTCGCGCGCGGTCCGCATGGACTCGTGCAGCCGGCGGTGAAGTGTCGCGGGTCGGAGTACCTGCGGATCATCTACGGCCCCGAGTACTCCTCGCCCACGAATCTCCCGCGACTCCGCGCCCGTCGCCTCGGCGGCAAGCGTTCGCTCGCGATGCGCGAGTTCGCGCTCGGCGTCGAAGCGTTGCAGCGCTTCGTCGCACGCGAGCCGCTGCGACGCGTACACGAATGCGTGTTCGGCGTCCTGGCGCTGGAGAGTGAACCGGTGGATCCGCGTCTGTAAACGTAGCGCCGGCTTCCCGCCGGCCGGACCGCCAGCATCTTGCTGGCGGGCTGGAAGCCCGCGCTACGGCCGGCTGGAAGCCGGCGCTACGAAGAGTTACTCTCCGCGTCCATGTCCGACTTCCCAATCGAAAATCTTCCCTTTGGTGTGTTTCGTCGCGATGGCGACGCGCACATCTGCACCGCGATCGACGATCGCATTCTCGATCTGCATGCGATCGCCGATGTCGTGGGCGAGCCGGCGTTGCGTGAGCCGCTGCTCAACGCGTTGATGGGGAAGGGGACCGCGGGCGAAGTCCGGACGCGCGTCGCGGAGTTGCTGCAACGTGGAAGCGTCGACGAGCATCTCGTGCCGATGAGTGGCGCGGAGATGCTGCTTCCCGCCCGCGTCGGCGATTACACCGACTTCTACGCGAGCGTGCATCACGCGACGAACGTCGGGTCGATGTTCCG
>DASVNL010000419.1:0-11986 GCA_036383875.1 Thermoanaerobaculia bacterium | reverse complement strand
GCCGGGCATGAAGTTCGGGAAGAGCTGCGTCGTGCGGATTCCTTGCTCGATCGCGGCGTCGTAGCGGCGCGCCATCGTCAGGTTGAACGCGACCACCGCGTTGATGATCGGCGACATCGGGTCGAGCTCGAGCGCCTTCTTCCCTTGCGCGTCCGCTTCATCGAAGCGGCCGTTCGCGGTCAGGAACTCCGCGTACCACTGACGCGCCGTCGCGTAGTTGGGATTCAATGCAATTGCGCGTTTGTACTCGCGCTCCGCGGCGGGCCAGTCCCACTCGTACGTGTGAATCGCATAGGCGAGCGAGGTGTGTGCTTCCGCGAGCTCGTCGTCGATCGACAACGCTTTCTGCGCGGCCTGCTTCGCGCGCGGGAACGTCTCGCCCGTCGGCAGTCCGGCCCAGATGTCGAGCAGGTTGTAGCAGTCCGCGAGACCCGCGTACGCGAGCGCGTATTGCGGATCGATCTCGATCGCCTGATTGAAATACTCGATCGCCTTGTACAGCCCGGCGGCGTCGCGCTTGTTCCACTGAAAGCGACCTTTGAGATACAGCTCGTACGCACGCGGGTCCGTCGTGTGTCGCTTCGCGAGCAGTTGTTGATCGCGACCGCTCAGCTTCAGGCGCAACATGCGCGCGATCTCCGACGCGATCGACTGCTGGACGCTGAACAAATCGGCGCGCGGCGCCTGATAACGATTGCCCCAGAGCAGCGAGTTGTCCGACGTGTCGATCAACTCCGCGGAGACGACGATGCGATCGCCCATCTGTTCGACGCGCCCGACGACGACCGCGCTCACGCGCAACTCGTGGCCGACACTCACCGGATTCGCGGGGCGGTCTTTGTAATGAAACACGGACGTCCGCGACATCACGCGCAGACCCGGGACTTGCGCGAGCGTGTTGATCAGCGTCTCGGTGATGCCGTCGGAGAGGTACTCCGCATTGGCGTCGCCGGTGGCGTTGACGAACGGCAGGATCGCGAGACTGCGCGGTTGCGTCGTCGCCTTGCGCGCGATCGATCGCACGGACGAGCCGATGCGTTGCGTGCTGCCGAGGAACAGCATTGTGATCGCGACGCCGACGGCGATGAGCGTCGCGACGACGCCGATGATCACGCGACGGCGCTTGCGTTCCGCGGGCGCTTCGAACGTGATCGAGCCCGACGTGCCGATCGCGCGCAATGCGAACGACAGGTCGCGCGCGGACTGGAAACGCTCGGTGCGATTCTTCTCGAGACACCGCTGAATGACGCGCGCGAGCTCGTACGGAATCATCCGATCCGAGACCGCGAAGACGTCCGGCGTGTCGCTGAGGATCGCGGATAGCGAGTCGATCACGGTGCCGCGGATGAACGCGGCTTTGCCGGTGACCATCTCGTAGAGCAGTGCGCCGAGGGAGAAGATGTCGGTGGTGGCGTCGACCTTTTCGCCGCGGAGTTGTTCGGGCGCCATGTAGCCCGCCGTGCCGACCACCGCGTGCGGATCCGTCTTCATCGGCGCGGTGACGGCCAGCGCCGGATCGATCTCGTCTTCGCGCGGCTCGGTGATGAGCTGCGCGATCCCGAAGTCGAGAATCTTCACGCGACCGTCGCCGGTGAGGAAGATGTTCTCCGGCTTCAGATCGCGATGAATGATCCCTTTTGCGTGCGCGGCGGCGAGGCCATCCGCGATCGCCGCGCCGATCTCGACAGCTTTGCGCCACGGCAGCGGACCTTCGGTGATCCGATGGCGCAACGTTTGCCCTTCGAGAAGCTCCGTCACGCTGTATGCGGAGCCTTCGTACGAGCCGTAGTCATGGATGGCGAGGATGTTCGAGTGCGACAAAGCCGCGACCGCTTTCGCCTCGCGCTCGAATCGCATCCGCGCTTCGGCGTCTTTCGCGATGCGGTCGGGCAGCACCTTCACCGCGACGTCGCGATCGAGCCGCGTGTCGCGCGCCCGATACACGTCACCCATCCCGCCTGAACCGATCGGTGTAACGATCTCGTAAGGACCGAGCTTCGTGCCGGGGCTAAGTGACATGATGCCTGCGCGGGCATTCTATGCTTCGCGCCTCGAGAGATTGATGTGTTGCCTGTGCAGCAAACTGGAAAACGAATGTCACGACGACTGATCGCCGCTCTTCTCTTCGTTCTCGCCGCATGCCGTCAGGAAGCCCCTGCTCCCGCGACGGCGACGACCACGCAGCCCGCGCCCGCGCAGCAGTCCGCGTCGCGCGATCCGCACTCGTACTCGCATCCCGACGAAGTTCGCGTCGAGCACATCGCCCTCGACCTCGGCGTCGACTTCGCGAAGAAGCAGCTCAGCGGCACCGCGACGCTGCGCATCGCGAACAAGACCGGCGCGAAGTCGCTGATCCTCGACACGAACGGCCTCACGATCCGTAAGGTCACGCTGCAACCCGGCGGCGCCGATGCGAAGTTCACGCTCGGCAAGGCCGATCCGATCATGGGCAGCGCGCTCGAGATTCCGATCAATGCGGACACGAACGGCGTCGCGATCGAATATTCGTCGAGTCCGGATGCGCGCGCGTTGCAGTGGCTCGAGCCGGCGATGACCGCGGGCAAGAAGCATCCGTTCCTCCTCTCGCAGTCGCAGGCGATTCTCGCGCGCACGTGGGTGCCGTGTCAGGACTCGCCGGGCGTGCGCTTCACGTACGACGCGACGCTGCGCGTGCCGAAAGAGCTGATGGCCGTGATGAGCGCCGAGAACCCGCAGACCAAGAGCGCGGACGGCGTCTATCACTTCGCGATGAAGAATCCGATTCCGTCGTACCTCCTCGCGATCGCGGTCGGCGATCTCGAGTTCCGCGCGTTCGACAAGCGCAGCGGCGTCTACGCGGAACCGCAAGTCATCGACGCGGCGGCGCACGAGTTCAGCGACACGCCGAAGATGATCGCGACCGCGGAAGAGTTGTACGGTCCGTATCGGTGGGAGCGGTATGACCTGCTCGTGCTGCCGCCAAGCTTCCCGTACGGCGGGATGGAGAATCCGCGACTCACGTTCCTCACGCCGACCGTGCTTGCGGGTGACAAGTCGCTCGTCTCGCTGATCTCGCACGAGCTCGCGCATTCGTGGTCCGGCAACCTCGTGACCAACGCGACGTGGAGCGACTTCTGGCTCAACGAAGGATTCACGACGTACTTCGAACATCGCATCACCGAGAAGCTGTACGGTCGCGAGTACTCGGAGATGCTCTGGCTTCTCGGCGTCACCGAAGTGCAGGAAGAGTTGAAGACGCTGCCTCCGGGCGATCAGCATCTCTACATCGACCTCGCCGGTCGCGATCCGGACGAGGCGCCGGGCCAGGTGTATGAGAAGGGCGCGAACTTCCTGCGCCTCCTCGAAGAGACTGCGGGCCGCGAGCGCTGGGACAAGTTCCTGCGCGGATACTTTGACTCCCATGCATTCCAGCCGATGACGACGCCGGTGTTCATCGCCGCGTTGAAGGAAGCGCTGCCCGACGTCGTGCAGAAGGTCGACATCAACGCGTGGATCTACGGACCGGGGCTGCCGGCGAACGCGCCGAAGCCGCAGTCCGAGGCGTTCACGAAAGTCGAGGCGGCGGCGAAGGCGTTTGCCGATGGCGGGAAAGCGGACGCGATTCCGGTGAAGGACTGGTCGTCGCACGAGAAGGTGCATTTCATCCAGTCGCTGCCGATGATCACCGCGGAGCGCATGGGCGAGCTCGATCGCGCGTTCCACTTCAGCGACAGCGGCAACAGCGAAGTCCTCTCCGCATGGCTCGAGAAATCGATCGACGCGAAGTACAAAGGCGCGTATCCCGCGATCGAGAGGTTCCTCACGACGCAGGGCCGCCGCAAGTTCCTCAAGCCGCTGTACGAGAAGCTCGCGAAGACGCCGGAGGACCTCGCATTCGCGCGGAAGATCTACGCGACGGCGCGTCCGACGTACCACCCCGTTTCGCAGACGACCATCGATGGCGTGCTCAAGTAGCGATGAAGTTGCAAGACAGATTCAAGTTATTGGATGTAGAATCCGCCAACTTCTCCGAATAAAGCGGGTCTTCGAATGACAGAGATGGACCGGGAAGCTCACGAGCTTTATGAGCTCGGCCTGCAGCACATGTGGGAGGGCGAGGTCGACGCGGCGCTCGATGCGTACGCGCGGGCCTTTGCCGTCGCGGAGTCGGATGACGTCCGCGAGCTGATCACCATCCGCAAAGCGGAAGCGATGATCGCGACCGATCGCGACGGGCAGGAGGTCTCCGCACTGCCGGGGATCGTGCTGCGCCGCCGGTCGCCGCGCCACGTGTATCTCGCCGCGTACGCGCTGATGCGCAAGTTCTCGGAAGCCAACGAGCGCCAGCGCGCGCTGTTCTACGGTCAGATCGCCAGCAAGTCTTCGGACGAGATGGGCGAGCCGCTCGCGCGTGCGAACGTGCTCAATGGTCTCGGCGTGATTCTCGCCGCGGAGTCGAAGTTGCGCGACGCGGTCGAGGCGTTCGACAAGGCGCTCGGCGCGATCGCGTTCGTCGCCGATCAGGACACGCGCATCCTCGCGCTGCGCGCGGGCATCACCGCAAACCTCGGCGGCACGAAAGTGCTGCTCAACGTCTTCGACGACGGCATCGCGCTGATCGAGAGCGCCATCGAGCGGCTCGACACGGATGTCGATCGCGCCGAGGCGTACCTCGACCTCGCGGTCGGCTACCTCGGTGTCGAAAAGTATGAAGTCGCGCGCCGCATCGCGCTGCTCGGTCTCGAGCTCGCGAGCACGCGCCGTCAGGTGCGCAACGCAAATCATCTCCTCGGCGAAATTTGCGTCCGCACCAACCGTTACGACGAGGCCGACAAGTACTTCGACGTCGTCGCGGGCTTCTACCCTGATTTTGCGAACGTGAAACAGCTCCTCGTTGCCGTCGATCTTTGTTCTGTGGTGAACTGGAAAGCCTGATGATCCGATCTCTCGCCGCAGCGGCCGTGCTCCTGCTTGCGGGTTTCGCAACCGCGGAACCGATGCAGACGGCCCTGACTCCGTCCAACGTGCTCTACGCGATCGCGCCGGACGGCGACTTGCCGATGCTCGAGCTCACGCTCAAGAGCGGCACGGTGATGAGCCGCGTGCTGGTGCCGGGCACCGAGGACTCGGCGGTCGAGTCGCATCCGCGGCTCGTGTGGGACGACACGGACAAGCAGCTCTTCGTGGTCTGGCATCGCAGCGGTGAAGAAGGCGACGAGATCCGTCTCGCGACGCTTTCGGCGCGCGGCGAGTGGTCCGCGCCGGTGACGGTCGCGGGTTGCTCCGACGCAAAGCGCACCGGCCTGCAAATCGCCCTCGGCCACGCCGCCTCGACGTTCGAAGGCGAGCCGGCGACGACGCTCGTGCACATCGCGTGGTGGAAGATCGCCCTCGACTCGCAGACGCCGGAGTACGCGCTGCTCGCATTCGAAAACGGCAAGCACGTCTCGACGGAAGTCGAGAACCTCATCGACCTCGCGGCGGTTCGCGGCAGCAGCAGCGAAACCGACACGGAAGACATCGTCGATGTGCTCCATCCGCCGATGGCGATGGCGCGCACGGCGAACTCCGGCGAAGTCGAGATCGCGTTCGGCGCGCAGTACTCGACCGCGATGACGCGCGTGAAACTGCAGCCGCGCAAAATCGGCAGTCACGTTCGCATCTGGAAGCCGGGTCGCATCGGCGGCTCTCTGCTGCCGCGCGCCGGATTGACCTCGGCGACCGGCGCGCCCGTGCGCTCGTTCATCGCGAACGGTCGCATCGTGCTCTACACACCGGACGAGCAGTTCCGCTACGTCGTGTACGACAACGGCGCGTGGACGCCGACGCGCATGATCAAGCTCGACGCGCAGCTTTCGGGCGACGCGCTGGTCGAGTACCTGCGCCGCGCGGTCGACGATCAGGAATCGTCGACCGAAGACGACGGCGCCGCGAACGAGTAACGCTTCCTCAGGCGGTGGCGTGGAACTCTTTCCACTGGTGATGCGTGTCGACGCGATGGCGGAAGCCCGTCACCTGGCCGTCCGCGTTGAACCACCAGATGTGAACCTCATCCTCCTCCGAGTTGCGCCGGCCGTTTGCCGTGATCGTCGTCTCGATGTTGCAGAGGCTGAGGACGCGATCGTCGCCGATGGGAACGACCGCGGTGACTTCGAACTTGTGAAACTCGAGCGCGCCGAGGGATTGGAAGAACGCGAGTGCGCCGTCGCGACCCTGGCGATGCTGGAGCCACGGCACGTCGCTCGATGAGCCGTTGATCTCCCACTGCACGTTTTCATCGAGCTTCGCGAGGATCGCGGGCACGTCGCCGCGACCGAATGCTGCGTACATCTCCTGGACCGTTTCCACGTTGGACATACGTCTCTCCTTCGGAGTGGATCTACGCACCAGCGCTGCGGCCGGATTTGCGCAAACGGGCAGGTAGGGAAACTGTCGCGTCCGTCACTCCTTCTTTTTGAGAGATCGCGCCCCTTCAACCCATCCGCAACTCAATCGCAGTACGAGAGAGAGAGGAGATCTCGAGTTCATGACGGTGTCCATTGATGGCCAATTGGGATTTCGTATCCAGCTTCGCTCCGAATACAACGGCCTTCCGCGCCACTGGCTTTGCCGGCGCGAAGGGATGGACGACGAATGGGCGTGCGGTCCCGTCGGGACGCTTCAATATTTCGTGTGGGTTTCGGATAGCGGCAAGCAGTACCTGAAGAATCAGGATGGCTACTATCTCTCGCATCACAACGACGGGAATGTCTACCTGTCGTACTGGAACAACGCGGTGCCGTGGGAGATCCAGCGCGATGCGCTCGTCAGCGGCGAGCAGACGATGCGGTGGCAGCCGGACAACCCGGCGCGTCTGACCGTCGGCCCACGATCGGGCGACACGGTCGGCGTTTCGCTCGTGCACGACGTGCCGCTCGACCTCGTGAAGCATCGCCCGCTGCTGAAGGCCGTCGACGCGAATCCTCCGTTCCAAACCCTTCTCGATCCGCCGCCGAAGAACAACTATCGCCTTCCTGGCCAGACCACGTTCTTCGGCGTCACGGATTGGTCCTCGCCAACGATTCCGGTCTGGTATCAGGACCTGGATCTCGGCGGCCGGAAGTTTCGCGAGAAGCTGTCGCTGACGTCTCCCGGACTGGTGCCGGTGAGCTTCCTCGCCTTTCCGAATCACGACCAGAATCCGCTGCTCGCGCAGGTCTACGAGCATCGGTCCGAAAGTCGAGAGCCAGGCCCTGCATATCGCTACGACTTCAATCCCGAACCGCATGACCATTGGAGTCAGGGCAGGCCGATCTTCAGAGCGATTCCGCCCGATGAGCTCGAGTTCGCACTCGCCCAAAGTCCGGATGGGAAGCGCGCGCGGGAGTTCGCGCAGAAGTGGGTCGATGAGCGCGGCGGCGCGTTCGCGCTACTGGTCAAAGGATTGACCGCGGAGACGGTGACGCACGAAACCGCGCAGCAGATGGCCAGCCACTTTCAAGACGTCACGCCGATCTACATGGGGATCGGCGCGGGATTGCACGGCGGCTACGGTCCGGGCACGGCGGGCGTCGAATTCGGTTCGGTGTGGCGCAGTCGCGACTTCGGATACGTCCCGATGCACGAGCCGATCACCGACTACGCCACCGAATGGGTCACCTTCGGTCCTGCGACCGGCGTCGACCTCGGCGGCAGCTTCGACTTTCTGTCGATCGGCATGTGGTTCTGCGAGACCGACGGGATCGAAGGCGCGTGCAACGGCGTGACGATCAGCGCGCAGGCGATTCTCGGCGGTTCGATCACGCTGTTCTGGGATGGGCAGTGGCAAGGCCTGAACGGCACGTCGCATCCGATCGGCATCACCACCGTGTATGCGGTCGGCCTCGAGTTCGGCGCCGGGTTGTTCTACAACCTGAGCGCGACGGAGTTCTTCAACAAACGTCCCGACTTCCCGAAATGATCGCGGGGTGGATGGGCAGGGGTGTCCTGCCCATTCGCTTTTCTAGCGCAGGATCGTCTCTTCGCGACGCGGGCCGGTCGAGATGATCGCGGCCTTCGTCTCGGTCTCGTCCTCGATGAAGCGCACGTAATCCTTCGCTTCCTGCGGGAGATCGTCGAAGTTCGTGATGCCGGCGGTCGAGCTCTTCCAGCCTTTGAACGTGCGGTACTCGGGCTGGTAGTCGTTGTGCGCGACGGCGAACGCCGGGAACGTGCTCCACGACTTGCCGCGCACTTTGTACGCCGTGCAGATCGGAATCTCGTCGAACTCGTCGAGGACGTCGAGCTTCGTGACCGCGAGCTCGTCGATGCCGTTGATGATCGCGGCGGTGCGCAGCACGGGGAGGTCGAGCCAGCCGGTGCGTCGCGGACGTCCGGTGACGGTGCCGAACTCGTTGCCGCGCTTGCGGAGATGTTCGCCGTGCTCGTTTTCGAGCTCGGTGGGGAACGCGCCGCCGCCGACGCGCGTCGTGTACGCCTTGCCGACGCCGATGACTTTATGGATGTGTTTCGGCGCGACGCCGAGGCCGGAGCAGATGCCGCCGACGATCGTGCTCGACGACGTGACGAACGGATACGTGCCGTGGTCGATGTCGAGCATCATGCCCTGCGCGCCTTCGAACATCACCTTCTTGCCCGCGCGGATCTGTTCGTTGATCCAGACGGTGCCGTTGGTGATGCGATTCGCGAGAATCTCGCCGTAGCGCAGATACGCCTCGTACAGCTGGCCGGGATCGAACGTGTCTTTGTGATAGACGTTCGCGAGGACGGCGTTGCGCTCGGCGCACGTGAATTCGATCTTCTTCCGGAGCACTTCAGGGTCGAGGAGGTCCGCGATGCGGATGCCGTAGCGTCCGACTTTCGATTCGTACGCCGGGCCGATGCCGCGCCCGGTCGTGCCGATCTTGCCGATGCCCGCGGCTTCCTCGCGCGCGAGGTCGAGGGCCTTGTGATACGGCAGGAGGCAGTGCGCGGAGTCGCTGATCAGCAGGTTCTCTTCGATCGTCACGCCCGCTTCGCGCAGGTTGGCGATCTCGCTGAGGAGCGCGTCGGGGTCGATGACCATGCCGTTGCCGAGGAGGCAGAGCTTGTTCGGATGGACGATGCCGGACGGCATCAGGCGCAGCGCGAAGTGCTTGTCTTCGAACTTCACCGTATGCCCGGCGTTGTGCCCGCCCTGGTACCGCGCCACGACGTCGAAGTCCTCGCAGAGGAGGTCGACGATCTTGCCTTTGCCTTCGTCGCCCCACTGCGCGCCGATCACCGCAACGTTCTGAATGTGCTCTCTCATGTTCGAACCGGTCGCGGAGCCTAACAGATGGTGTTCCGCGTTGCCAGTTATCCCCGAGGCGTAGATATTGCTCGTCCTCTGACGCTATATTTCCGGTGATTCGGAGGTTCTCGATGGAGATGCAGAACATGACTGTGGTTCCGACGCCGATTTACTCGCCCGCACCCGTCACGGCGGAGGACTTCGTCGATGGCGTCCGCAAACTCTCCGAAGGGATCATCACCAAGCAGAAGATCTACGACTATCTCGTCGCGTACGAGATCCGCGCGGACGAGCTGGAGCGCTACAAGCAGTGGCTTCCGGAGCGTCACACGCGCAACAAGATCTTCCGCAACGACATGATCGAGGTGATGCTCATCTGCTGGCCGATCGGCGCGGTCACGCCGCTGCACACGCACAACGGCCAGCTCGGCTGGATGACGATGATCGAAGGAAAGCTCATCGTCGAGAACTACCGCAAGATCGACTGCAACCGTCCCGAGAACCAGCAGGTTGTCGGCATGGACTGCCTGGCCGGCGCGACGAAGATCGACATGGAGCACATCGGCAACGAGATGGCCATCCCCGGCGGCCCGCTCAACACGGTCGATAAGACGCAAACGATCCACCGCATCCGCAACCTGTCCGAGTGGAACGAACGCGCCGTCAGCATGCACGTCTACTCCCGCCCGATCGACTCGTGTGTCGTGTTCGACATGGACGCGCAGATGTGTTTCCGGCGCGACCTGAAGTACGACAACGAGTAGGAGTCGTCGCGCGAACGAGTGATGAAGGATGAACACGCGACGCTTGCCACCGCGTGTCGAACCTCATCATTCATCACTCATCACTGGTCCGATATGATCCCCCCATGTCGCTAATCAACACCCTCTCCGACGAACTCGCACAGATGTCTGCCGCCGGGACGCTCAAGCGTGAGCTGGCGTTGAAGTCGCCGCAGGGGGCGATGGTGGAGATCGAGGGGATCGGCGAGGTGGTGATGCTCACCTCGAACAACTACCTCGGCCTGGCCGATCATCCGGCGATCATCGAGGCGGCGGAGAAGGCGGAGCACGACTATGGCTACGGCCTCGCGTCCGTTCGATTCATCTGCGGCACGCAGACCATTCATCGCGAGCTCGAGGCGCGCATCGCGCAGTTCTTCGGCACCGAGGACACGATCCTTTACGGATCGTGCTGGAATGCGAACGAGGGGCTGTTCCAGACCGTCGCGACCGAGCAGGACGCGATCATCTCGGACGAGCTGAATCACGCGTCGATCATCGACGGCATCCGCCTGTCGAAAGCGAAGAAGGAACGCTTCAAGAATCGCGACATGGCGGACTTCCGCCGCGCGCTCGAAGCGACGAAAGAGACGCGCAACAAAGTCGTGATGACGGACGGCGTGTTCTCGATGGAAGGCTCGCTCGCGCCGCTGCCCGAGATGATCGAGCTGTCGCGCGAGTACGGCGCGTTCCTCGTCGTCGACGAATCGCACGGCACCGGCGTCCTCGGCAAGACAGGACGCGGCACGGCCGAGGAGCTCGGCGTGTTCGGCCAGATCGACGCGTACACCTCGACTCTCGGCAAAGCCCTCGGCGGATCGCACGGCGGATTCACCACCGGCCCGAAAGCGCTCGTCGAATACCTGCGCCAGAAATCGCGCCCGTACCTCTTCTCGAACACGCTCCCGCCCGCAGTGGTCATGGGATCGCTCGCCGCGCTGGACCTCGTCGAGAAGGATTCGAGCTACGTCACGAAGCTGCACGAAAACACGAAGTACTTCCGCGAGCAGCTCACCGCGAAGGGCGTGAACGTCCGCCCCGGCATCCACCCGATCGTCCCGATCATCATCGGCGACACGGCGAAGGCGATCACGATGTCGCAGGAGTTGCTGAAGCGCGGCGTCTACGTCTCCGGCTTCGGCTTCCCCGTCGTCCCGCAAGGCCAGGCCCGCCTGCGCTGCCAGATCAGCGCCGCGCACTCGCGCGAGCACCTCGACCGCGCCATCGCCGCGATCGTGGAAGTCGTGCAGTCGTAAGCGCTAGCGAGAGCGCCAATACGCGGGCCGTCGCGCGTGATGTGCGACGGCAACGAGCTCGCGAAGCAACGCGGTGGCGGCGGCGAGGCTTCTGCTGAGGTACCACTCCGTCGCTTCGAGCAACTCCGCATCCGCTGCGGGATGGAAGTTAACGGTCGTCATGGAGCCGGGCGTAGAGCTTCGCCCGCACTTCTTCCCACGGGATCGTCTTGACTTCGCCGGCATCGAGTTGGCGGACGCGTCGCTCGATCTCTTCGGCCCACGCGGCCTCGACACCCTCGTCTGGCTCGCCGTCGAGACTCTGGAGCAAGCGGCCCGCGAGCTCGGCGCGATCCGCTTCGGGTAACTCGGATGCCTCTCGAAGCAGTTCGGCGACGTTGCGTGTCATGAATCGAATTGTACGCACAAAAGAAAAGGGCCCGCTGCGATCACGCAGCGGGCCCTTTCCGTGTGAGTGAAGCGGCTTACAGGCGGGCTTTGATCGCCAGGGCCGCGATTGCGAGGGCGAGGGCGATGAGGGCCCACTCGGACAGGGTTGGGACGGCGGTGAATTCGGCGGTGATGACGACCGGGATGGACGGGGTCGTGGACGAATCGCCGCCGCCTTCCGTCGACGTCACGGAGGCCGTGTTGGCGACAGTGCCCGTCGTTGCGGTCACGGTCGCGCGGAGCGTGATCGTGGCGTTGGCGCCGCTGAGGATCGTGCCGAGGTTGCACGA
>DASVNL010000418.1:0-5391 GCA_036383875.1 Thermoanaerobaculia bacterium | reverse complement strand
GAAGGGCCAAGGGCCGAGGGCCGAGGGCCGAGGGTGTTCTCGTGGGTGCGCGATTCGTTGTCGTTGGCTGAAATCCGAGGTTCGTTGTGATCGCGAGAACCCTCGGCCCTCGGCCCTTGGCCCTCGGCCCTGCGCGAAGCGCCCGCAAGAAACCCAGCCACCTCCTCGATCGGCTTCTGCGTTGCCGACAGTCCGATGCGCAGCAGCGGCGTCTCCGCGACTTTCTGCAATCGCTCGAGCGTCAGCGCGAGGTGTGCGCCGCGGCGCGTGCCGATCACGGCGTGGATCTCGTCGACGATGACGGTCTGCACGGTGCGCAGCATTTCGCGACTGCGTTCCGCGGTGAGCAACAGGTAGAGCGACTCGGGGGTGGTGACGAGGATGTGCGGCGGCTTCTTGAGCATCGCGGCGCGTTCGCCGGATGTCGTGTCGCCGGTGCGCACGCCCGTCGTGATGTGCGGCGCCGCGAGGCCGAGCTCCTCGGCGATGCGCATCATGCCGAGGCGAGGCTCGGCGAGGTTCTTGTGGATGTCGGTGCTGAGCGCTTTCAGCGGCGAGACGTAGACCACGCGCACTTCATCGCGCAGCGGTGCGGTCAGTCCTTCGACGAACAACTCGTCGAGTGCGGTGAGGAACGCCGCGAGCGTCTTGCCGGATCCGGTCGGCGCGGCGATGAGCGTGTGTCGTTTGTCGCGGATCGCGGCCCAGCCGCGGGCCTGCGGAGGAGTGGGCTCGCCGAGGGTTTCGTGGAACCAGCGGCGGGTGACTTCGTGAAACCGTTCGAGGGGCATTTCGGGGCTCCGGTGAAAGTCCGAATTCTAAGCGAACGGGCGTCGCGGCCTACGTGTTGTAGCGCGCATGAGTGAATCATCTGCCGTCAATCACATCCTCGCCGTCCTCGGCGAAGCCATGGATGGTCCGTCGCATCAACTCAGCTACTTCCTCGACAAAGGCCCGGACGCGGGACTGCGCAACACCCTCGCGGGCTTGTCCGCGGAGGAGGCGTCGAAGCCGATCGGCGGGACGTCGATCGCGGCGCACGTGCACCACATCATCTTCAGTGCGCGCGCGTTCGGCGCGTTCATCACCGGCGATCATCGCAAGCACGACTGGAACGACAGCTGGGTCGTGTCGGAAGTCGATGGCGCCGCGTGGGATGCGCTACGCACAGACGTCGAGACGACGCACGGCGGCTTGTGCGAAATCGTGCGCAAGCACGCGGTGACCGATGATGCATCGATGGGCGGCTCGGTCGCGGCGGTGGCGCACGTCGCGTATCACGTCGGCGCGATCCGGCAGAAGCTTTCTACGCTGCGATCAGCGTAAGAGCGAGCGCGCGACCGTCGCGTCGAGAGACTCGAGGCGCTGCTGCATCGCGTGCAGTTGTCGCAGCGCCAGGTCGAGTTTCTGTTCGATGCGTACGAGCGGGTCTTCGATCGCAGCGGGTGCGGGTTCAGACTCGATGACCGGCACTTCGATCTGCGCGGCCTGCGTTTCGAGTGACGGCTTCTGCATCACGGTGCCGAATTCGACGCTCTCGACGTCGCCCCGCGGGGCGAGCGGCCCAAAGTCCTGATTCCGCATCTGGAAGATCGTGCTCTCGCCGATCGCGAACGGCTCTTCCGTGGTTTTCTTCCGCTCCGGCTCGGGCTCGGCGGAGTAGCGATTGGGCAGGAACTTGGTCTCGTCGGCGTCCATGGCGAAATGGAACGCGGGCGCGCAGCAAAACATGCCGCGGCCCGCGTTCAGAGTCGTTACATCGCGTAGAAGAATTCTTCGCGGACGATCTTGCCGTCCTTCACGGTGTAGAGCGCGACTTCGTTCATCGTGAAGCGATTGCCGGCCATCGGACCGCTCTTCGCGGTGACGTCGTACGAGAACTTCACAGCGAAGCGGTCGTCGTGCGGATACGGTCCCTCGGCGCTCCCGGAGTGGACTTCGTGATTCTCGTACCACCACTGATTCTTGCCGCGGATCGCGTCGATTCCGTGCATCTCGCGCGGCATGTTCTCGTCGCCACCGCCGGCTTCGACGCTCGTGATGTCGGGGCTGTAGAGCTCCGCGATCGCATCCATGTTCTTACCTTCGCGGCAAAGTTCCACCAGCCGCTCGCCAACCTGTTTGGTATCCATTCAGAAATCCTCCGCCGCGAATCAAATCCGATCTCGTCGCACGCGGCGATGAATTTGTCGTAAATGGTCTGTGCAGCGGCGTGACATACACTCCGCGCGTGATCTGGTCCCTGGTCTTCATCGCCGCCGTCGGAATTGCGGTCATCCTCGGACGTCAGCCGCTCGCGCGCATGCAAGGCGCGTTCGCCGGCGGACGCGTGCTCCCGGGCTGCGTGATCGCCGAGGGAGTCGCGCTGCTTGTGCTCGCGCTCGTGCTCTTCGTGCTCTATCGCGCCGGCGCGTTCGCGTGAGTCCACACTTCCCGCGCGATCGCGGCGATGGTGTGCTCGGCGTCCTCATGCTTCTCGAAGCCTTTCGTCAGCACGACGAGCACGCGTTGTGAGCCGTCGTCGCCGAGGATGACGCCGGCGTCGTGCGCGATCTTCGTGATCGAGCCGGTCTTGTGCGCGACGCGCGTCCCTTTCGGTAATCCGGCCGGGATCCCGCCGTTGTGTTCCTGCGCTTCGAGGATGTGAACCATCTTCGTCGACGCGTCCGGCGAGACCGCGCGACTCTCCGCGAGCGTTTTGAAAATCACGGCGAGGTCGTACGCGGTCGTCGTGTTGTTCATCCCCGCGTGATACGCCTTGTCGTCCTCGACGCCGCGCAGCACCTGCACGTCGTTCGCGCCGATCGACTTCATCAGCGTCATCACGCGCGGCGCGCCGATCAGCTCGATCACGAGGTTCGTCGCGAGATTCGAGCTGCGCACGATCATGCGGCGCACGAGCTCTTCGAGCGCGACGTCGGTGCCGACGGCGTCGTAGAGCGACGCATCGGAGTCTTCTTTCGGATCGAGCGCGAACGTCGAGCCGTCGAGGATGCTTTTGAATTCGTTGCGAACGCGCACGGGCTGGTCGAGGCGCAGCTCGCCGCGCGTGACGGCTTCGAAAATGCCGAGCATGACCGGGACTTTCATCGTGCTGGCGGCGTGGAAAACCGTGCGCTCGTTGCGATAGAGGCTGTCGCCTGATTTGAGGTCCACGTACGCGACGGCGATGGTTTGCTGCGGGTGCTGCGCGAGGATGTGGTCGACGCCGGAGGCGAGATCGCGGGGCCGCGAGCTCGCGCATCCGGCGACGAACAGGAAAGTCAGAATGAAGAGACGCTTCATTCGATCAATTTAAGGGATCGGAGCGCGGAACGTTCGGCTTTGTAGCAGCCGCGGTTGTCGCTGATCATCACCTCGCGCACGAAGTCGTCGATGTCGTGTACGCCGTGGAGCAGGCGGCGCATCTCGTCTTCGAGCTTGCGGCGTTTGATGTCGGCGTTCAACTCGCCGAGGAGCGTCGGATCGTTCGCCAGTGCGACGCGCAGGGCGTGGCGCGTGCGATCGAAGAGACTTTGCGCGTATCGCTGGTATTCGTCCTTGTGAAACGTGTAGCCACGCGATTTGCGAATGCAGTACGCCTCCCAATGGGAGAACGCGTGATCGCCGATCAGCGACTTCGGAAGCAGCGCGCGCACGTAGTCGAGCTTGCGTTGCAGCGTCATGCCGCGCGTGAGCGTTTCGCACCAGCGCATGAAGTGATTGACCTTGTCGTACGAGCGGCGCACGTTGACGACGACTCTCATTCGCGCGTCGCGAAGCAGATCGACGGGCGAGTCGTCATCGAATCGATGAATGTCCTGGTGAACTGCGCGCCGCGTGCGACGTTTGACGGCGGCTTTGTTGCGCCGTGCGCGTTCGCGCTCGGTGCTCGGAAGAATGCTGCGCGTCATGTCGCGCAGTTTCTCGGGGGAGATTTCCTTTCTCATAGAGTCCAGTTCCATTGAGGACGGGCGCCGCGATCGCGCCCGCCCTCGTCATCCGCTTTACAGCAGTTTCACCACTCGATTGGCGAGGCCCTCTTCGCCGAGAACCACCGTCAGGTTCGCCTTGTGGGCGACCTTCTCGAGCACCTCGAGCTCCTTGAGCTTCATCAGCGTCGGGGAGGACTCGAGAATCTTTGCCGTGTTGGCCTGCATGCGCATCGCCGCCGTTTCCTCGCGGCGCGTGATCAGCGACGCTTCTGCAGCCTTCTTTGCCTCTGTGACCTTGTTCATCAGGTCCTTCATGTCGCCCGGCAGGATCACGTCGCGCACACCGGCGGAGACGATGTCCAGTCCGAGGGTGGCCGCGCGCGCTGTAATGCGCTCGGCGAGCTCGCTGCCCAGTGCGTCTTTTGCAGTGAGCAATGCGTCGATTTCCTTTGCGCCGACCGCTTCACGCAGCGCGAGCTGCGCGGCGCGGTAAAGCGCCTGTGCCGGTCCGTCGACCTCCGTCACGGAACGCAGCGGATCCACAATGCGGTACGCGACCAGTGCATTGAGCCGCAGCGTGACCTTGTCGGCGGTCATCATTTCCTGTCCGCTGATGTCGAGAACCTGCTCGCGCAGATCCACGAGGATGAACTTCGTTGTGGCGACGCCCTTCCAGAACGCGTACGTTCCCGGCTCGAGCGTGGCCTGATGGGCTCCATCGCGGAACCACAGTCCGGCGTGACCCGGCTCGACGTTCAGGACTTCCAGAAGCGTCGAGGCCCGAGACGCGATCAGAATCGTAATGAGCTCGGCGTGCGCGAACAGCACAGTGCGCGCATCGACGATTTCCACGCGGACGTCGTGCTCCGACGTCCAGAGGACGTACAGACCCGGCGCCAGTACGGAATTGAAGCGTCCGTCGATCCACACCAGTGCGCGTTCGTGATCCGGCAGGTCGAGCACAATGGCTTCCTTGCCGAGCTTCCCGGAGCGTGCAATCAGATCGAGATCCTCGTGCTTGAGCCACGGGTCGCGCGGAGAGTCGACGTCCAAACGCAGTTTCAGAAGCGGGTCGAAGTGCCAGTACGTGCCCGGTTCCACGACGCCGAGAAACTCGTTCTCGCGAAACAGAAGACCGCGCGTATGGGATTCGATATGAAAACGACGAAACATGATTTCACCTCACTCTCAAAAGAAAGAACCGGCGCGATTCACTGGACACACGTCGGCCACACACTCGTTGCGGAGCATTACGGGTGGCGCGCGTCTTCACAGTGCCTGGCATTGGCCACAGTGGTTCGCGTCGCGCCATACAGCGCATGCTGCAGAGCCTCGATTGTGCGCGCCCTTCGGATCCTGCAATGCAATCCGGGGCAGGCAGTCCGCGGCTGTGAACCGCGGCCGGTTGATCACTAACGGCGATCAGTCGTCTTAGGTTGAGCGGGTTCGAACCGCGAGGACGTTAAAGGTCCTTACC
>DASVNL010000417.1:0-9530 GCA_036383875.1 Thermoanaerobaculia bacterium | reverse complement strand
CGCACATCGCCCCGACGTCGTGATCGCCGACTTCACCGTGCCGGTCGCGGGACTGATCGCACGCGAGCTCGGGATTCGCTGGTGGACGTCGATGCCCAGCCCCTGCGCACTCGAGTCTCGCACCGGCACGCCGTCGTACCTCGGCGGCTGGAGTCCCGCGACTTCGCTAATCACACGCATGCGCGACGCAATCGGACGTCGCGCGATCCGCACGTTCAAGCGCGGCATCGCGCGGCTGTTTCGCGAGCAACTGCGCGCGCTGCATCTCAACGACGTGTATCGCGACGACGGCTCCGAAGCCGCCTACTCCGACGAATGCATCCTCGGTCTCGGCATGCGCGAATTCGAGTTCGAGCGCGACTGGCCAGCATCGTTCGTCTTCGCCGGACCACTTACTGCAGCGCCGCCGTTCGCGCACGTCACCCCAACGTTCGATGCAACGAAACGCACGATCCTCATCACCCTCGGCACGCACCTCCCGTGGGCGCGTGACCACGCGGTCGAGCTGATGCAACGCGTCGCGGCGCAGATGCCTGACTGCGCGTTTCACTTCGCACACGGCAAGCCGGGCTCGCAACGCATCGAGACGCGCGGCAACGTCACGCACTACGACTTCCTCCCGTACGACCGTTTCCTCGATCGCTACGACGCCGCGATCATGCACGGCGGGACCGGCATCACTTACGCGTGCATCGCCGCAGGCGTGCCGATGCTCGTCTGGCCGCACGACTACGATCAGTTCGACCACGCCGCGCGCATCGTGCATCACGGACTCGGCCTGCGCTTTCGCGAGAACACCGTCGTACGCGATCTGCGTCGCCTGCTCGATGACGCGACGATCCGCGCGCGCAGTCGCGAGTTCCAATCATTCGCACACAACTACGATGCCGCCGCGATCGTCGCGCAGAGGCTCGCATCATGAGAGCGCTGCTCACCTTCCTCGGCGCGCGACGCCGCTTTCACTCGCTGCGCGGCGATGCTCTGACACGCTATCAGGATGAACGCGCGCGCGCCGTCGTGCAGCACGCGATCGCAAATGCACCGTTCTATCGCGCGCTCTACGAAGGTCACGATCCGCGCGACTGGCGCTCACTGCCAACGATCGACAAGCAGTCGATGATGGCCAACTTCGACACGTTCAACACGCGCGGCGTGCGACGCGACGACGCGATGGCAATCGCCCTGCGCGCCGAACGCGATCGCGATTTCGCGCCGTCGATCGACGGCCTCACCGTCGGCCTCTCCTCCGGCACGTCGGGGCATCGCGGGCTGTTCCTCGTCGACGAGCGCGAACAGCAGACCTGGGCCGCGACGATCCTCGCGCGCGCCCTGCATCGCATCCGCCGCACGCGCCTCGCCTTCTTCCTCCGCTCGAACAGCAACCTCTATCAACGCCTCGGCGCGTTCATCCAGTTCCGCTACTTCGATCTCATGACGCCGATCGACGAGGCCGTCGCAGCGCTGAATGCCGATCAACCCGACCTCGTCGTCGGACCGCCGTCATTGCTCGCGATGCTCGCGGATCACCCATCGCTGCGCATCCAGCCGAAGCGTTTGATCTCCGTCGCCGAAGTGCTCGAACCGCAAGACGATACGCGACTGCGCGCACGATTCAACGTCGACGTGCATCAGGTCTATCAATGCACGGAGGGATTGCTCGCGGTGAGCTGTGCACACGGATCGCTGCACATCCAGGAAGACCTCGTCGCCGTGCAATGCGAGCCCGCCGGCGAAGGCCGTGTCATCCCGATCGTCACGGACCTCGGCCGCACGACGCAGCCGATCATCCGCTACCGCCTCAACGACCTCCTCACCCTCGGCGACCCGTGCTCGTGTGGCTCCGCGTTCCGCGTCATCAACACGATCGAAGGCCGCAGCGACGACGTCTGCCACTTCATCGAACCCTCAGGCGCCCTCCGCCCCATCTTCCCCGACACCCTCCGCCGCGCCATCCTCCTCGCCCACGCCAACATCGACGACTACCAGATCACCCAGCACGCCCCCGGCGAGCTCGACGTGCGACTGCGCATCACCGGCGATCGCGACGCGGTGATCGTCGCGGTACAGAACGCGCTGCGCGACACGGCAGCGCAGTACGGATGCATCGCGCCGCTCGTGCACGTCACGGAAGAGCTCGAAGCACTCGCGCCCGGGCAAAAGCGGCGACGAGTCACGCGCGCACGGACCTGACGGCTATGATGCCGCGCGAAGCATGGTGACGCGATGACCCACGCGTGCCGCAACTGCGGCGCGACTCTCTCCCTCGAGCTCGCAAACCTCGGCGTGCAGCCACTCTCGAACGCGTACGTCGATCCGCGCCATGTGCAGGAGCCCGAACCGCGTTATCCGCTCGTCGCGTACGTCTGCGAGCAATGCCTGCTCATGCAGGTGCCGCCCGTGACGTCGCGGGAGACGCTGTTCGCCGACTACGCGTACTTTTCGTCGTACTCCGAATCGTGGCTCGAACATGCCCGCGCGTACGCCGCGATGATGCGCGAGCGATTGCAACTCGGCGCGACTTCGCAGGTCATCGAGATCGCGAGCAACGATGGCTATCTCCTGCAGTACTTTCAGCGCGACGGCATCCCGGTGCTCGGCATCGAGCCCGCGGCGAACGTCGCGGAGGTCGCGCGCGAGAAAGGCATCGAGACGTGCACGCGATTCTTTGGCGTCGACGTCGCGCGCACGATGGCTGGTCGCGCGGATCTGCTCATCGCGAACAACGTGCTCGCGCATGTCCCCGACCTGCACGACTTCATCGAAGGACTGCGCATCGCGCTCGCGCCGAACGGCACGCTCACGATCGAAGTCCCGCATCTTCTGCGTCTCATCGAGGGGCGGCAGTTCGACACGATCTATCACGAGCATTACTCCGCGTTCTCGCTGCGTGTGATGCGCGATGTCCTCGCGCAACACGGTCTCGCGATCACGGAAGTGGTCGAGCTCGCGACGCACGGCGGCTCGCTGCGCGTGTTCGCGCAACACGAAGGCGCTGCGATCGACGCGAGTGTCGGGGCGGTGCTCGACATCGAGCGTTCGCTCACCGACCTCGAGACGTACCGCCGCTTCTCCGCCGACGTGGAACTCTGCAAACGCGAACTGGTGGAGTTCCTGACGCGCGCACGTGCGGAAGGCAAGAGCGTCGCGGGGTACGGCGCGCCGGCGAAAGGAAACACGCTGCTCAACAGTTGCGGAGTGGGCGTGGACCTCATCGCCTTCACCGTCGATCGCAATCCGCACAAGCAGGGACTGCTGCTCCCCGGCTCGCACATTCCGATTTACGCGCCGTCGAAGCTCGACGAAATGAAGCCCGACTACGTCGTGATCCTGCCGTGGAACCTGCGCGACGAGATCGTCGCGCACATGGCGCACATCCGCGACTGGGGCGGCCGCTTCGTCGTCCCGATTCCTCGCATCGAGGTGCTCGCGTGAGACTGACGGAGACGCCGCTCGCCGGCGCGTTCATCATCGACATCGATCCGTCGCACGATGAACGCGGCTTCTTCGCGCGCACGTTCGACGCGGACGCACTCCGCGCGCGCGGACTCGACGCCGACTTCGCCCAAGGCAGCATCTCGTTCAATCCCCGCAAAGGCACGCTGCGCGGCATGCACTTCCAAGCCGCGCCGCACGAGGAGGCAAAGATCGCGCGCTGCACGCGCGGCGCGATCTTCGACGTCATCATTGACCTCGCGACCGGCAAGTGGTTCGGCCTCGAGCTGAGCGCGGAGAATCGCCGCGCGCTCTACATCCCGCGCGGCTTCGCGCACGGCTTCCTCACACTCGAAGACGACACCGAAGTGAGCTACCAGATCGCAACGCCATACGCGCCCGACTCCGTGAGCGGCCTGCGCTGGAACGATCCCGCGATTGGAATCGAGTGGCCGTTTGAGCCGCGGGTGATTAGCGAACGAGATGCGGGTTGGGCGGATTGGTTGGCGGTTGGCGGTTGTCGGTTGTCGGGGGACCCCCACCCCACCACGACTGAACCGCCCGCCACCCGCCACCCGCCAACCGCCAACCCCGCCGAAACCATCATCCAGGCCTGCCTCGCCCTCGAATCCCAACACCCCTTCACCACCATCCGCGACGAGCGCACCGGACCCATCGTCGACGCGTTGTTCGCGAATGTCGCGACGGTGCGCAAGGAATTGAGCAATGGCATCGTGTTCGAGTTTCCGTATCGCTCGAAGATCGCGCGCGACTTCGTGATGTCCGTGCCGTCGAAGCCCGATCACGTGTGGGAGCCGCAGACCACAAAGCTGCTGCTGCACCTCGCCGATGGATCCGCGGACGTGCTCGTCGGCGGCGCGTACTTTGGCGATCACGCGATCCTGCTCGCCGATCGCATTCGCAACACGAGAGCGCTCTGTCACGCCTTCGAGCCGGACGCCGAGCAGGCCGCGATGCTCGCGCACAACGCGCGGCTCAATCATTTGTCGAACGTCCGCGTGAACACATTCGGACTCTGGAGCGACAACGAGACGAAGCTCGCGTTCGTCGGACACGACGCCCTCGCGAGCACCGTCGCGAGCGACGACGGCATCGCGACGATCACCATCGACTCGTACGTTCGCGAGCAGAACATCGCGCGACTCGGCCTGATCATGCTCGACCTCGAAGGCGCCGAGCTGCACGCGCTGCAAGGCGCGTCGCAACAACTCGCGCGCGAAAATGCGCCGCACCTCGTATTCGAAGTGCATCGCAGCTACGTCGACTGGTCCGACGGGCTGATGAACACGGACCTCTGCCGCTTCGTCGCGTCGTTCGGCTATCGCATCTTCGCGATCCGAGACATGCAATCGAACTACGATCTCTCCGGACGTCCCATCGAGCTCGTTCCGCCGGAGACGGCGTACCTCGACGGACCGCCGCACGGCTTCAACATGCTCGCAACGAAGGACGCATCGCTCATCGACAGCCCGCTGTTCCGGATCACGCCAAACGTGAGTCCGAAGCTGCTTTTGCATCGCGATCCCGCACTGCATCACCCGACCGGCGGCCTATGATCACAGTCCTCGGCGGCACCGGCTTCATCGGCTCACACCTCGTGCGTCACCTTCAACGCGAAGGCATCGCGCATCGTGCACCCGCACGCGCCGAACGTCTCGACGACCAACCCCTCGGCGATGTCATCGACTGCGCCGGACTCACCGCCGACTTTCGGGGACGTCCCACGGAGACGATCGACGCGCACGTGACGCGGGTTCAGTCGCTCGTGCAGACATGCACGTTCGACTCGTATCTCTATCTCTCGTCGACACGCGTCTATCGTCACATCGAAGCGGGGATCGCCCGCGAAGACGACGCGGTGCCGGTCCATCCTGATGCTCCGGACGATCTCTACAATCTCTCGAAGCTCATGGGCGAGTCGATCATCCTCCGCACGACGAACGGACGCATCGCCCGCCTGTCGAATGTCGACGGACCGGATGCATCGTCGTCGTTCCTCGCACAGATTCGCAACGACGCGCGAACGCGCGGCGCCGTCGAGCTCGAAACCTCACTCGATTCTGAAAAGGACTACATCTCCATCGACGTCGTCGTTCCGCTGCTCGTCGCGATCGCTCTGCGCGGCAAACAGCGGATCTACAACGTCGCGAGCGGCACGAATACGACCACCCGCGCGCTCATCGAATCACTCGGCTGCAGCGTGACCGTCGCGCCGAACGCGCCGACGATCCGCTTCCCGCGCATCGACATCACGCGCATTCGCGAGGAGTTCGGCGCATGATCACGATCGATGAAAAGCGCAGCGTCGTAATTGTCGAACGCGACGGTGAATCGCACACGCTCTCGATGAACTCGCCCGAAGCATTCGCAGCGATCAGCGATGCGTGGCTGCGCGCTGGTTGGTACGTGAAACATCCGTACACGTTCACGTGGCTCGGGCGGCCGATCATCCAACTGCCGGAAGACATCGTTCGCATTCAGGAACTGATCTTCCGCGTGCAGCCGGACGTGATCATCGAGACCGGCATCGCGCACGGCGGATCACTCATCTTGTCCGCGAGTCTCTGCAAGCTCCTCGGCCGCGGTCGCGTGATCGGCATCGACATCGAGATCCGTCCGCACAACCGCGCCGCACTCGAAGCACATCCGCTCTTCCCGCTCATCACACTCATCGAAGGCAGCTCCGTCGACACAAACGTCGTCGCGCAGGTGAAGAGCGCGATCCGTCCCGGCGAGACGGTGCTCGTGTTGCTCGACTCGAATCACACGAAGGAACACGTGCTGCGCGAGCTCGATGCGTACGCGCCACTCGTCACGCCGGACTCGTACATCGTCGCGATGGACGGACACATCATGGAGCTCGCCGCCGGCGCACCGCGCACGTCGCCGGAGTGGATGCACGACAATCCGAAGGCCGCGGCCGCGGAGTTCGCACGCGCGCATCCCGAGTTCGTCGTCGAAGAGCCGCCGTTTCTGTTCAACGAGAGCGCGATCACGCAACCCGTTTCCTATTTCTCCGGAGGCTTCCTCAAACGAATCCGATGACCTTCCGCCTGGCCGTCGTCATTCCGACGCGCAACCGTGCGTCACTCGCGATCAACGCCATCCGCTCGCTGCTCGTCGATGCCGACGCGCGCGTGCAGGTTTTCGTGTGCGACAACTCGGCGAACGCCGAAGAGGTCGAAGCACTCGCGTCGTTCTGTCGCACGTTCGGCGACTCGCGGCTCGTCTACATTCGCCCGCCCCACGACCTGACGATGCCGAAGAACTGGGACTGGGCGGTGCGTGAGGCGATGCGCCTCAGCGACGCGACGCACTTCGGCGTGCACTACGACCGCAAGGTCACGAAGCGCGGCGAGCTGTGCAAGCTGCTCGACGTCGCGCAACGCTTTCCCGATCGCGTCGTCACGCATTCGGTCGATTTCATCTCCATCGAGAACGGCGTGCATCACCTGTGGCAGCCGCCCTACACGGGCAAGCTCTACGAGATTCGCACCGATCGCGTGACGCACCTCGTCGCGCAGGGGCGCGTGTGGGAGATGGGGCACGCGTTCCCGATTCTCTCGAACTGCGTCGTGCCACGCTTCGTGCTCGAGCGCGTGATCGAGCGCTTCGGCGATCTCTGCGACTCGACCGGACCCGATGCCGCCTTCTGCATGCGCTTCTGCGCGCTGTTCGACGACTTTCTGCATCTCGACCTGCCGCTCGGCGTGCTGTACGCGATTCAACGCAGCAATGGCGCGGGCTATCTGAAGGGCGGCGGGACGTCGGAGTTCGACGACTTCATGAAGATGTGGGGAGATCGCGCATGGCTGCGTGCCGCACCACTCCCCGGCCTCAACCTCGGGCAGAACATGCTGTACCACGAGTACGAGCTCGTGCGTCCCGAAGCGCCCGCGCGATTTCCTGAGATCGATCGCGACGCGTACCTGTGCGACCTCGGCGACGGCCTGCGCTTCGTGACCGATCCGCAGATTCACGCGCGGTTGACCGAGTTCTTGAAATCGAAGGGATGGAGCGGCGCGCCGAAAATCGCGCCGGTGCCGCCCCCACGTCCGCCCGCGCCTCGCACACTCGCGCAACGCGTCGCCAATCGACTGCGCTCCGTCGGACTGTTCGAGCCGCTCGTGCTCGCCCTCGCGCGACTCGGCGTTCGGCCCCGCAGTTTGCACGCGTTCGCATTTCGCAGCGATGAACAAGCGTTGCCGCTCGCGCTGAAGTTTTCGCGCAGGCCTGACCCGCACGCGGATCACCTGCATCTGATGGAGCCGCGTCCACTCGATGGCTGACGGACCGCGACGCCGCATCGCGCATCTCGTCGCGACGCCGCTCGGCGCGCCATGGATGGTCGCACTCGCGCGCGAGCAGAAGCGCCTCGGGCACGACGTCCACGTCATCATCCCGTCGCTCGGCCCGATCGCGCAGGAAGTGGCGACGTACGGCATCCCCGCGCACGCAGCCCCCGTCGACGTCATCTTCGACGGACGCAATCCGCTGCGTAAACTCGCAACGCTCGCGCGACTCGTGCGCCTGCTGCGCCGCATTCGTCCCGACGTCGTCCACAGCCACATCATCAACTCCGTCGTCACCGCGCGACTCGCGTCGTGGCTCGCGGACGTGCCGTTTCACTTCGGCGGCAACGTGCATCCGCTGTCGCTCGAATCCGAGATCCTTCGCGCGCTCGAAACCGGCACCGCGTTCTGCGATGCGAAGACGATCGCGTCGAGCACGTACACGCGCGAGTTGTACGCGCGGCATGGCGTGCCCGAGTCGCAGCTCGAGCTAATCTTCTACGCCGTCGACCAGAGCGCGCACGATCCCGCGCGCGCCGATCGCATGCGTGTCCGTCGCGAGCTCCACATCGACGACGACACGCCGCTCATCGGCAAGATCGCGTACTTTTATCCGCCCGCGCGCACTGGCCACATCATTCCGTCGCATCTCCTCGGCCGCGGACTCAAAGGTCACGACGTGCTGCTGCGCGCGATTCCGCGCGTGCTCGCGCAAGTCCCGAACGCGAAGTTCGTGCTCGTCGGACGCGGCTGGGGACCGCAGGGCGAAGCGTACGAGCGCGAACTGAAAGCGCTCGCGACGACGCTCGGCGTCGCACACGCGACGCTCTTTCCGGGCGAACGCACCGATGTCCCCGACGTGCTCGCTGCGTTCGACATCTCCGTGCACTGCTCGCTCACCGACAACCTCGCGGGCACGGTCGAATCGCTGCTGATGGAGAACCCGCTCGTCGTCTCCGACATCCGCGGCTTCGCCGACACGGTGCTGCACGAACAAACAGGCCTCGTCGTTCCTGCCGATGATCCGAACGCGCTCGCCGATTCGATCGTGCGCCTCCTGCGCGATCGCGAGCTCGCCCGCACGCTCGGCGTCAACGGCCGCAAACACATGCTCGCGAACTTCACACTCGCGCACACCGTCGAGCGCACGGAAGAGGTGCTCGCGCGATTGCCGGCGCCGTCGCGATCGCACTACCGGCTCACGCGAACGATTGCGCGCGCGGCGATGCTTCCGTTTCGCATGCTGCCGGTCGCGCTCGATATCGCTCGCGCGATGATGCGAAGACGTGCGGTATCGTAGCGATCCGACCTTCATGGACCTCAAGCGCGTGGTGCCCCTCGCAGTTCCCGACGTCGACGCTGAAGATTTCCGGCTCGTGCACGAAGCGCTCGCGTCGCGGTATCTCGCGTCCGGGAAAATGGCGGAGGAGTTCGAGCGGGAGCTTGCGGAGCGGATCGGCGTGCGGCACGCGATTGCGGTGTCGAGCGGAACGGCTGCGTTGCATCTCGCGATCATCGCGTCCGGCGTGCGCGACGGCGATCACGTCATCACCACGCCCTACTCCTTCGTCGCGTCGTCGAACGCGATTCTCTACGAGCGCGGCATCCCGATCTTCGTCGACGTCGATCCCGAAACGCTCGACATCGATCCGGCGAAAACGTGCGACGCGATCGAGACGCTCGTGCATCGTCGCGCGGGTTGGCGTTCACTGCTGCCACGCACGTGCAACGCGGACGACGGCGTGTTGCGCGCGGTGTTGCCCGTGCATCTCTTCGGGCGACCGG
>DASVNL010000416.1:0-7625 GCA_036383875.1 Thermoanaerobaculia bacterium | reverse complement strand
GCTCCAGCGTCCCCGCATCGCTGCGCGGATTGCTCAACGAAGCCGACGATGAAACGCCGTCGCTGAACGCCGTGTCAGCCGTGAACGGCGACTTCTATTTGTGGACCACGGACGAGATCACCCGACTCGTCGGACGCGACGACGCGGGGAAGATCTTCCGCGTCTACGGCATCCGCGACGACAAGAAGAACCTCCCGGTCCTGCAGGATCCGCGTTTCTTCGGCGAGACATACGACGAGCTCGCGGGGCCGCTCGCGAAGATGCTCAGCGTCC
This sequence comes from Thermoanaerobaculia bacterium, assembly GCA_036383875.1. Lineage (GTDB taxonomy): Bacteria > Acidobacteriota > Thermoanaerobaculia > Gp7-AA8 > Gp7-AA8 > QHVT01. Next base: position 7,352 of record DASVNL010000416.1, on the reverse strand, counting down.
GCCAGAAACGTCCGGAACCGTTCCGCGAATTCACCGGCGTCGCCGGTTGGAACGGTTTGATGATCTCCGCGTTCGCGCGCGGCTCGGCCGCATTCGACAACGGCCAGTACCTCGACGCCGCGCGCTCCGCCGCGATCGCACTCACATCGAAGCTGTGGAACGCGCCGAAGAAAACCCTCTATCGCACCGACATCACCAGTGGACCGCAGATCGATGCACTGGCCGAAGACTACGCGTTCGTCGTGCAGGGCCTGCTCGATCTCTTTGACGTGTCGTACGAAACGAAGTGGCTCGACCTCGCGATCGCCATGCAGCGTCGCCAGGACGAGTTGTTCTGGGATGCGAGCCTCGGCCGCTACGCAACCGGCTCCAGCGTCCCCGCATCGCTGCGCGGATTGCTCAACGAAGCCGACGATGAAACGCCGTCGCTGAACGCCGTGTCAGCCGTGAACGTCATGCGACTCGCAGCGCTCAACGGCGACGCCACATGGCGCGCCCGACCGGCAACGATCTTCGAGTCCCTCGGCGGTCGCTTGCGCACGAACGGCGGCGACTCCGCACAACTCGCGGCCGCGTACGAAATGTCGCTCATCACGCCGCAAGTCGTCATCGTGACGGGCGACTCGCGCAAGAAAGAAACGGTCGACGCACTGCGCACGATCCACTCGCGCTGGGAACCGATGCGCGTCGTTGTTTTTCTCCCCGTAAAAGGAACCGCCCGCGAGCTCGTCACGCGAGCACTCCCATTCACCGCCGCGCTGACGTCCGACCCCGAGCAAGTGATCACGTACGTCTGCACGAAAGGCGAGTGTCGCAAACAGTAGTTGTCGGTTGTCGGTTGTCGGGAGCACAGCGAAACACGGGCCTTTCTCGTTCCCCCGACAACTGACAACCGACAACCGCTACCCACTACAATCCCTCCATGCGCCCGGCCAACGCCGTCGTTGCCGTAGTCGATGACGAAGACAACATCCGCGAGACCGTCGCGTTCGCGCTGCGGCGCGAAGGCTATCCCGTCGAGCTGTACGCGAACGGCCGCGAGGCGTGGCGCGCGTTTCAGCAGAAACTGCCCGGGCTCGTGATCCTCGACATCATCATGCCGGAGATGGACGGCCTCGAGCTCTGTCGCAAAGTCCGCGCGATGTCCGAGACCACGCCGATCATCTTCCTCACCTCGCGCGACGAAGAGCTCGACCGCGTCCTCGGTCTCGAGATCGGCGCAGACGATTACCTCTGCAAACCCTTCTCGATGCGCGAGCTGCTCGCACGCGTGAAAGTGCTGTTCCGCCGCGCCGCGATCGATCACGGCGCGACGCGTCCCGCAGCCGATGCGCCGTTGCAACACGGAGAGCTCGAGCTCGACCTGCAGCGCTACTCCGTACGTTGGAAAGGCACGCCGCTGACGCTCACCGTCACCGAGTTCATGATGTTGCACGCGCTGGTGCGCTATCCCGGCCACGTGAAGACCCGCAAGCAACTCCATCAGGACGGTTATCCGCACGACGCGTACGTCAGCGACCGCACCATCGACAGCCACATCAAGCGCGTGCGCCGCAAATTCGAAGACGCCGATCCGACGTTCGAGCGCATCGAGACGGTCTACGGCCTCGGCTACCGGTGGAAAGAGTGATCGTCGCGCGAGCATGAAACTCCGCTCCTTCTCCCGCCTCGGCGTCCGCCTCCTCGCGTTCAACATCATCCTCGTCTTCCTCCCGATCGGCGGCGTGTTGTTTCTCGGCCAGTACGAGAAGACCCTCGAGACCGCGGAGATCCGCGACCTCACGCATCGCGCGCGACTCCTCTCCGCGGCCATCGCGCAACACGGCTCGCTCGATGCCGACGCGTTCGAAGAAGTCATTCGCCGCGCGAAGATCGACGACCTGCGCGTGCGACTCATCGACGCGCGCGGCGACGTCGTCGCGGATTCGCGCGAGATCGTGCGTCCCGCGCCGCTGAAACCGCCGCGCACCGATCGTCTCAACGTTCTCTATCGCCTCGGCGCGTGGATCGTCGGACCGATTCAGCGACTCGTGCGCGCGCCGCCGGAGCCGCTCGAAGTCGACTTCTACGAAAACGCGACGCGCCTCGCGGGGCCGGAGATCGCATCCGTGCTGCGGGGGAGGGAAGCGTTCGAGAAAAAGATCACCGCGCCCGAGCAGCGCTCCGTCACGCTCTATCGCATGACGCCCGTCGTCGTCGGCGGCTGGACCGTCGGCGCGATCGTCGCGTCGAAGAGCACGTACACGATCCTGCAGGACCTCTACGTCGTGCGACTGCGCGTGATGCGCATCTTCATCGCGTCACTCCTCGTCGCGATCCTCGTGACGATCTTCTTCACCGCGACGATCATCCGTCCGCTGCGCCAGCTCCGTCTCGACGCACGCGCCGTCCTCGACCGGCGCGGCCGACTCGGCCAGGCACACTTCAAGGGCTCGCATCGCCTCGATGAGATCGGGGAGCTCTCGCGCGCACTGGAGCGCATCATGCGGCGCCTCGACACGCACGTCGCGTTCGTCGAGGCCTTCGCGAGTGACGTCGTGCACGAGCTCAAGAACCCGCTCGCGTCGATTCGCAACGCCAACGAGATGATCGCAGATGTCAGCGATCCCGCCGATCGCCGCCGCTTCGTCTACGTGATCGAACAGGAAGTCGCGCGCATGGAGCGCCTCCTGTCCGGTGTCCGCGAGATCTCGCTCATCGACTCGCGGCTCGTGCGCGAACAACCGCAGCCCGTCGATCTCGGCGCACTGCTCATGCAGATCGTCGAGGGATTTCGCGCGCGCGAAGGAGCGCGCGTCCGCTTCGACTTACAACTCGCAGACGGAACGCTGATCGTCGAGGCGTCGGAAGACCGATTGACGCAGGTGTTCGAGAACCTGCTCGACAACGCACTCAGTTTCTCGCCGCCCGGCGGCACGATCGCAGTCGACGTCTCAGTCGACGGCAAGACCATCGTCACGCGCATCGCCGACATGGGGCCGGGCATCCCGGAGGCGAACCTCGCGCGCATCTTCGATCGCTTCTTCACGCAGCGTCCGGACGCGTCGCGCGTCGGTCATACCGGACTGGGACTGGCCATCGTCAAGGCGATCGTCGAGGCGTATGGAGGGAGTGTGGCTGCGGCGAATGGAGAGCGTGGAGCGGCGTTCACGATTCGGTTACCGAAGACGTAAACAAAGCTCGGTTGTGAGGGCGTCGTTGATGTTTTGTCAGTGCGTCGCGAAACGTCGTTTTTCACGAAGAAACTTCAGCGTTTCCGCACGGACTTCCATCAGATTTGTAGTTGCCATGCAGCGTCGAGCGGGTAATATGGTGTCGCGTCGAACCGCATGTCCATCGGTGCGGCGAGGCGTCCCAAAGGTCCGGGTCATCGCAATATTTAATGACGCGCGAGGGGTCAAAGAGGCGCTGCCTGAAGTGCGCACGCTTGGTGAGTACGGCTTTAGGCAGGTAAGGAAAGATAGACTTCGATCGGAGAAGGAAGTACACTCACCACGCTGTTCCTCCGGTCAAAAATCAACGCAACAGGAGAGAGTGTGAGTCCTGCAAAGAGCAATCGCGGTCGCCCCATTGTCCACACCGAGCCCTGGGCGAAAATCACGGTCGTGCTGCTCGACCGTCATGTCGCCTATCTCGATCGCCTCGCCATCGACATTCGTTTGAAGCATGGCAAAGCGATCAGCAGGGCTGAGATCATCCGCGGCCTGATCGAGGCGGCTTTCCAGAGCGGTACCGATCTGTCTCAGGCAGATTCGATCGACACGATCGTAGAGCTGTTGACGAGCTCGAAGAAAAAAGCCGCTCGTTAGGACGCGGAGTTACGCACCGGGCAGAAGTCGACTGACCGCCGAGCCTTCCAGCGGCGAGACGGGCAATCTCTTCTTCACTGCAGGCATCAGTGAGGTCAATCCCGCTTTCTTCCACTCGGTCCAGGAGTGTACGAATCAAGTGGGGCAGACCAAAGGACGCCGGCATGTCCGGGTTCATTTCATGGGCAAGCTGCCCAAGGTAATCCAGGTGCTTTCCGGACAGGACGATCGTTTCCAGCTCATGGGCCGATCGTCCTTCCTGTTTGGGTGGCATGAGGTGCATTCAGGACAGCTCCGATTTAGGAGTGACTGGCGCGACCAAATCCCTACCCTGAAGTTGAAAGAAATTTGAGAGCCGCCGGTCAGGCGGCTCTTTTTCTTGCACTTAGCGCGAGATCATCGAGAATGAACGGCCAGTCAACCGCGTGAGCGACCATTTCGACGCAGTAATCGTCGGCTCCGGGCCGAACGGCCTCTCGGCCGGAATCGTCCTCGCCCAGGCCGGTCTCTCGGTCCTCGTCCTCGAATCCAAGGCCACGATCGGCGGCGGCGCCCGCACCGAGCAAATCACGCTGCCGGGCTTCCACCACGACATCTGCTCGGCCATCCACCCGATGAGCGTCGTCTCGCCGTTCATCCGGACTCTGCCGCTGGCCGACTACGGTCTCGAATGGGCATACTCGCCCGCGGCGATCGCGCACCCGCTCGACGACGGCACGGCCGCCACGCTCGAGCTCTCCCTCGACGCCACCGCCGCCCGCCTCGGCGAAGACGAACACGCCTACCGCCGCCTCATGCAGCCCTTCGCGTCGAAGGCAGGGCTGCTCTTCGACGAGATCCTCAAGCCGATCCTCCCGCTCCCGCTGCCGAAGCATCCGTTCCTTCTCGCGCACTTCGGCCTGATCGGCCTGCAGTCCGCGACGCATCTCGCGAAGCGGTTCACCACGGACCGCGCGCGCGCGTTGTTCGCGGGATCGGCAGCACATTCATTTCTGCCGCTCGACAAGATCGGCTCGGCGTCCTTCGGACTCGCGCTGATCCTCGCCGGACACGCGACCGGCTGGCCGGCTGCGAAGGGCGGCTCCGTCGCGATCGTCGGCGCGATGGCGCGCATGCTCGAGAAGCTCGGCGGCGAGATCCGCACGAATCACGAAGTCCGCTCGCTGCGCGACGTCCCGCCGTCGAAGTTCGTGCTGTTCGACGTGACGCCGCGCCAGCTCGCGCGCATTGCCGGCGATGAGTTGCCCGCGAGCTACATGAAGAAGCTAAACGCATTCCAATACGGTCCCGGCGCGTTCAAGATCGACCTTGCACTCGATGGTCCGATTCCGTGGAAGGCCGCGGAGTGCGCACGCAGCGCGACGGTGCACGTCGGGGGGACACTCGAAGAGATCGCCACGCATGAGCATGCGGTGTTTCACGGCCGCATGACCGACAAGCCGTTCGTGCTCGTCGCGCAACAGAGCATGTTCGACGCGACGCGCGCTCCGGAAGGGAAGCACACGGGCTGGGCGTACTGCCACGTCCCGCACGGCTTCGACGGTGACGCGACGGAGCTCATCGAGAATCAGATCGAGCGCTTCGCACCCGGCTTCCGCGATCGCATCCTCGCGCGTCACACGATCCGCGCGTCGCAGTACGAACAGCACAACGCGAACATGATCGGCGGAGACATCGCCGGCGGCGCGAACATCATGAAGCAGTTCCTCGCGCGCCCCTTCCCGAAACTCGATCCGTACTCGACGCCGAACCCGCGCATCTTCCTCTGCTCGAGCTCCACGCCACCCGGCGGCGGCGTCCACGCGATGTGCGGCTACTGGGCCGCGCAGAGCGTGTTGAAGCGGGTGAGTGTCATCCCGCGCCCTGGCGCGGGATCCCCCGACTAGTGCACGAGATCCCGTGCTTACGCACGGGATGACAACATCGTCTCCTCGCGCTTGCGATCCTGCACGAGCTTCTTCACGCGCTCTTCGACGCGCGACGCCTCTTCATCGTTGAGCGTTTCCTTCTCCTGCTGCACGCCCTCCGATGTGCCGCCGCTCGCGTCGACGACGCGCTGCACGACGGCGCGCCAGTTCGCGTCCTGCGCGGGCGCGCCGATCGTGTGGATCGCGAGCCAGTCGAAGACGTTCGACGCGCGCGTCCATGTCTCGATCGCGAAACGCACGATGCCGTTCTGCTCACTCGTGCGGAACTCCACGATGCCGGACAGCGGATGTCCTTCGAGCGTCGCGAAGACGACGTGCGTCGGCTCCGCGACTTCGACGCGCACCTGAAAGTTTCCGCGAAACGGCAGCGAGCCGGTGAGGGTCACGCCTTTGTCGATGCGCTCGGGCGAACCGGGTTCCGCGGCGAACTCGATCGGCATGAACTCGTTCACGTGATCGCGAAAGCGCGTCATCAGCGACGCCGCGGTTTGTCGCGATCCGCGAATGTCCGCGAAGAACGTTTTGTGTTGCAGCGAGCCGACGCCTTCGTCGGGCAACGCTTCCTTCATCGAGTCGGCGAGCTTGCGCAGTCCTTCGTCGAGCGGCGTCGTCGTGACGCCGAGGATTCGCGCCGCGTCCTGACCGCGCACGACGTTGTTCTCTTCCAGCATCTTCAGTTTGTTGTCGTCGACAGGCAGCTCGACGAGCATCGACGCGAGTCGCGTCGTCCACTGCGCGAGCGGCAGCGGCACCGGCACGCTCACCGGTGAGCGTCCCGTGATCTCGCCGAACTTTGTGACGAGGTCGCGCAGGTTCGTGACTTCCGCGCCCGCGGCCTCGAGGATCTGTCCATTGAGATCGTCGCGCTCGGCGACGCTCGCGAGAATCTTCGCGAGGTCCTCGTGCCAGATCGGCTGGAAGGCTTGATCGCTCGTGTCGATCACTGGGATCGCGGGAAGTGCGCGCACCATCTTGAGAATCGTCGAGATGACTTCATCGCCCGGACCATAAACATTGCCCGGCCGCACGATGGTCCACTGCAATCCGCTTTGTTCGACGAGGGACTCGGCTTCGCGCTTCGAACGGTGATAGTCGGATTGACCGACGTCGGCGCCGAGGGAGGAGACGCAGAGGAAGCGGGTGACGTGGGCGCGTTGTGCTTCGGCGAGGATGTTCCGAGTGCCGCCGACATTCACCTTCGCGAACGTCACGTCGGGCGGAGTCTCCGCGACGATGCCCGCGATGTGAACGACTACATCGCAATCGCTCGCAGCGCCATTGAGCGAGCTTGCATCGCTGATGTCGCCGGCGAAAGGCTCGACGCCTTCCCACTGCTTTGCGTCGTCACCGGCATGACGTGAAAGAAGTCGCACGTGATGTCCGCGCGCGACGAGCTCGGGGATGACGCCTTCGCCGATGACACCTGTACCGCCTGTGACGAGGATTCGCATGCCTCGTCACGGAGCACGGCGGGTGCCACTCAGTGCGGTAAACCGAACGCGTAATACAAACCGCACAACAGTGCGAGCACGATCGCGCCTGCGCGCAACTCGCGCCAGCGGCCGCTGAGGATCTTCATGATCGGATAGAGCACGAGTCCCGCGGTCAGTCCGTT
>DASVNL010000415.1:0-7775 GCA_036383875.1 Thermoanaerobaculia bacterium | reverse complement strand
CAGCCACTTCATCCACTCGTCGATGCCGTCGCCGCCCAGCGGCGAGAGCGCGATGACGCGCGGATCGGGCATGACATGCGAGAGCGCGTCGAGAATCTCGGGGATGCGGATGAACGGCAGATGCGGAAGGAGGTCCATCTTCGTCAGCAGCACGAGATCGGCCTTCGCGAACATCGTCGGATACTTCAGCGGCTTGTCTGCGCCTTCGGTCACGGAGAGCGCGACGACGTTCGCCGCCTGGCCGAGGTCGTAGACCGCGGGGCAGACGAGATTGCCGACGTTCTCGATGAAGAAGTAGTCGACGCCGGTGAGGTCGAAGTGATGCAACTCGTGATGGACCATCTCCGCGTCGAGATGACAGGCCTGGCCCGTTTGAATCGCGCGCGAGCGAAGTCCGGCGCGCAGCAGTCGCGCGGCGTCGTTGTCCGTCGCCAGATCGCCTGCGAGCGCGGCCATGCGCTTCGGATCCGCGAACGAGCGCGCGGTTGCTTCGAGCACGGCCGTCTTTCCCGAGCCGGGCGATCCCATGAGGTTGATCGCGAAAATGTCGCGCTCGAGAAAATGCTCGCGATTGTGCGACGCCGCGCCGTCGTTGCGCGCGAGGATGCGCGTCTGCACATCCACCACGTTCGCGGAAGAATCCTTCTGGCACATCAGGCCACCTCCAATTCAATTCGTTGCAGCACGATCTCGTCGCCCGTCGCGAGTCGCGCCGGAGCGTTGCAGGCCGGGCAGCGAAGAAATCCGCCGCGAGCCACTTCGCCTTCGCAGCGCGTGCACTCCCAGCGCGCGGTGATGCGGTCGATCGTCAGCGTCGCGTGCGCGCAAAGCGTTCCTTCGCGAAAGACTTCGAACGCCGTCGCGAGCAGCGTGCAGTCGACCCCGGCGAGCTCGCCGATGGCGACGTCGACGCGCTGCACCGCCGCGTCCTGATTACCCACTGCGGCCGCGACGGAATCGACGAGCGATTGAACGATCGAGTACTCGTGCATCACGTGACTCCGAACGCCGGCGCGCGTTTGCCGAAGAACGCGTCGATGCCTTCCGCGAAATTGCTGCCGTTCGCGATGCGCGCGAGTTGTTCGAGCTCGCGATCGAGATGCAGGTCGAGCCGGTCCATCCCCGCCGCCTGATTCAGGAGCTCTTTCGCAATCCCAAACGCCTCGGTCGGTCCCGCAGCGAGTTGCTCCGCGACGTGCTGGACTTCTGTTTCGAACGTTGCTGCCGGATGCACCGCGTTGACGAGGCCGATGTCGAGAGCGCGTGCGGCGTCGATGCGCGGATTGAGCAACAGCAGCTCGAACGAGCGCCGCAATCCGATCAGCCGCGGCAGCAGAAACGTCGAGCTCTCCGCGCCGGTCAGTCCCGTTTTCGCATACGCCCACTCGAACTGCGCGCGCGTCGACGCGAACACGAGATCGCACGACATCGCGAGGCCGAATCCACCCGCGGCCGCGATGCCGTCGACGGCGGCGATGAATGGTTTCGGCGCGCGGCGGATCTCGGAGATCGTGCTGTGGATGTACTCGAGGATTTCTTTGAACGCCTCGCCGTACGCCGGCGAGGCGTTGCGAATGTCTTTCAGATCCGCGCCGCTGCAGAACACGCCGCCGGCGCCGCGCAGCACGACTGCGCGAATGGCGGTGTCGCGCGCCATGCGCAGTCCGGCTTTGCGCAACTCGCGTGCGGTCTCGACGTCGAGCGAGTTGAATCGCTCGCGCCGGTTGATCGTGATCGTGCCGACGGCGTCGCGCACTTCCGTGACGATGGTCGTCATGCGACGGCCTCCATCAGCAGCCGCTCGAGCGCGTTCGCTGCGAGTGCGCCCCACGTGCTGCGCATCATCCATTCGCGTTGCGCGTATGCATACGCACGCACGATGTCGTGCTCGCCGCGCGCGACCGCTTCGTGCACGAACGGCGCGACCGGAAACGCTTCGCTGCGCGCGAGCACCGGGCCACCGTCAAGCTGTGATGTGACGAGATGCACGCTGCTGCGCGTCTCGCGTTCGCCGGCATAGATCGCATCGCGTGTGGCGTGCAGGCCCGGATAACGAGGGAGATCGGAGTCGTGCACGTTCAGGATGCGATCGGGAAACGCGGCCAGGAGTGGCGCGGTGATGACGTAGAGATAGCCGAGGCAGAGCACGGCGTCAGGGTCGAATCGGTGCAGCAGCGTTGCGGTCTCGGCGTCGAAGGACTCGCGCCCGGAACTTCGCGGCGCTTGACGATCGAGCACGCACACGACGTTTGCCCGTTCGCGCAATGCATCGAGACCGGGCGCACGTTTCGAGCAGAGGACGGCGACGTTCAGCATATGCGTGGCAGCGGCTCGCCTTCCGGCTCCGCCAGCAGCCTCCTTCCGAATCCCGTGTCGAGCACGACCGAGCCGGGCCGCTCCGCGACGCACGTGCCGATGATTGCGGCGCGGCTTCCGAGCGGATGCCGGCGCAGTCGCGCGAGCACATCGTTCGCGAGATCCGCGCGCACGCCGATCAACGCCTTCCCTTCATTCGCGACGTGCAACGGATCGATGCCGAGCAACTCGCCGATCGCGCGCACGGGAGGAAGAACCGGAATCGAGGGCTCGTCCAGCACGATGCCGACGCCGCTCTTCGACGCCATCTCGTGCAGTGCGCTCGAGACGCCGCCGCGCGTCGGATCCTTCATCGCCGTCGCGGAGTCGACGATCGCCTCGATCATCGAGTTCATCGGCGCGACGTCGGAGACGAGCTTCCCTTCGACCTGAATCCCGTGTCGCGCGGCCATCACCGCGAGACCGTGCTCGCCGATCGAGCCGGTGACGATGATGTGATCGCCGACGGCGAGTCCGTTGTCGCGCACGAGCGTGCGCGTGAGACCGATGCCTGTGGTGTTGATGACGATGCCGTCGAGCTCGCGGCGACCCATGACTTTCGTGTCGCCCGTGACGACCGGCGCGCGCGCCTCGCGACATGCCTCGATCATCGAGCGCTGGATGGTCTCGAGCGTTTCGATGGCGAAGCCTTCTTCGAGAATCACACTGCAGGTGAGGCCGAGGACGCGGGTGGCGCCCATCATGGCGAGATCGTTCACCGTGCCGCTGATCGAGAGGCGGCCGATGTCGCCGCCGGGGAAGACGATCGGATGAATGACGTGCGAGTCGGTGGTGATGACCAGCCATTCGTCGCCGATCTTCACCGCCGCGCCGTCGTCCATCGCCGCAATGCCGACGCCGTCGAAGGGGAGGGTCGCGAAGTCGCGCACGAACAATTTCTCGATCAGTGCGCGCATCGCGCGTCCGCCGCCGCCCTGCTTGAGCGTCACGCGCGAACCGTGTGAGAGCGACGAAACCAGTGCGGTCATGCGCTCGCCTCCAGATCGGGAACACCGCCGTAGAGGTGCCAGATCTTGCACGTCCCCTCGTTCGACACCATGCAGGCGCCGATCGGGTTTTCGGGGACGCATTCGCGATTGAACAGGCGGCAGTCCCGCGGATTGCGGATGCCGGCCATGATGTCGCCGCAGATGCACTGCCGCGCGAGCGCGGGCGGTGCGAAGTCCCACAGCGAAGGAAGATCTATGGTGAAGCGCTGGCGCGAGTCGAGGTGTGCGAACTCATCGCGCAAACGCAGGTTGCCGTTCGGCACGTGCGCGATCCCGCGCCAGCGTCCACCAATCTGTCGAAAGACTCTCCACAACTGTTCCTGCGCGGCCTGATTGCCTTCGCGCGTGACGCAGCGCGGGAACATGTTCACGACGCGCGGCGTCTTCGCCGCGATCAACGACACGAGCTCCACGAGCCCCGCGAGAATGTCCATCGGCTCGAAGCCCGCGATGACCACGGGCACGCCGTTCCGTTCGACGAACGGCTCGAACACATCGGATCCCGTGATCACCGCCGCATGACCCGCGGCGAGAAATCCTTCGATCCGTGAGCCGGGCATCTCCGCGACGATCTCCATCACCGGCGGGATGTATTTGTGCGCGGAGAGCACGGAGAAATTCGGGGGCGGATCGTCGAGGATCACCGCCGCGGTCGCGACGGCCGTCGTTTCGAATCCGCTCGCGAAAAGCACGACTTCTTCGGTTGTGTTGCGCGCGATCTCGACCGCCTGTTGCGGGCTGTAGATGATGTCGATCTTCGCGCCGTCGGCCTGCGCATCGGCGAGCGATTGCACCGTGCCGGGCACGCGCAGCATGTCGCCGTACGTCGCGATGCGCACGCCCTGTCGCGCCAGCAGCACGCCTTCATCGACTTCGGGAACGTCGGTCACGCAGACCGGACACCCCGGTCCCATGATCACGTCGAGCGGCTTCGGAAAAACGGAGCGCAGTCCGAACTTCGCGATGGCTTGTTCGTGACTGCCGCAGACGTGCATCACCGCGACGGGCCGGTCGAGTTGTTCGACGAGCCGCTTGAGCGTCGCGGCCATCGACCGCGCGAGCTCGGGATCGCGAAACTGCAGCGGCAGGTCGTTCATGCGGTCCCCTGGATCTCGCCGCGAACGTCGCTGGTCATGAGATCGTCTTCGTCGCCCGCGAGCAGCGTTTCGTAAAGCGCCAGCGTCTCTGCCACCGACTCGGGCGGAATGCGCCGGATCGCGAAGCCGACGTGGTTGAGGATGTAGTCGCCTGGTGCGACCGGCTCGTCGACGATGTCGAGGCGAACGTCTTTGCGCAGGCCCCAGAAATCGACGAGCGCAGTGAACTCGCGCACCTCGATGACGCGGCCCGGAACTCCTAAGCACATGCGAATGCCTCCTGTGCGATGGTGCCGGCGCGCAGTTGCGCATCGGCGATGAATGCCTGGCCGAGAGCGATGCCGCCGTCGCCGGGTGGGACGTTGTGGTTCATGAACACGCGCACATCCGGGCGCAGCGCGTCGAGGATCGATTCCGCGAGCCGCGCGTTCTGAAAACAGCCGCCGCTCAGAACGACGGGCATGTCGCCGTGCATCGAAAGCGCGGCACGGGCGAGCTCGATCGTCGCCGCGGCGATGGTGTTGTGAAAGCGTCCGGAGATCGTGGCCGGAGAGCAATGGGCGAAGAGATCGTCGAAGACGCCGCGCACGATCGGACGCGGGTCGATTTCCCACGGCGCGGCGCCGTCCCGAATCACGATCGGATAGCGTCCGCGTTCCGCGTCGTCGGCGACCATGTTCCAGCGGAACGCGACTTCGCCTTCGTAGCGCGCGACCGGCATGCCGAGAACGAGTGCGCCGATCGCATCGAAGTAACGTCCGACGCCGCGCGCCGGAGTGGTGTTGACGTTGCACGCGATCATGCGGCGAACCGCTTCGATGTCGTGCGGTGGCAAATCGCGGAAGAGCCGGATGAGCTGCAGCGGCGCGTGCCCGTCGAATGCATCGTCGAGCAGCGCCAATGCGACGCGCCACGGTTGCCGGATCGCCTGATCACCGCCTGCGAGCGGAATCGGCCGGAACGTCGCGAAGCGTTCGAAGTCGCCGTAGTTCGCGAGCAGAATCTCGCCGCCCCACGATGTGCCGTCAGTACCGAAGCCGGTGCCGTCGTACGCGATGCCGAGGACCGGTCCATCGAGGTCGTGTTCGGCCATCACGCTTGCGATGTGCGCGTGATGATGCTGCACGCCGACGGTCTCGACGTTCTCCTGCGCGAGTGCGTAGCGCGTCGAGAAATAGTCGGGATGCAGGTCGTGCGCGACGATGCCCGGCGCAACGCCGACGAACTCTTTCATCCGCGCGATGGCGGTTTCGTACGCCTGCAGCGTCGCGACGGATTCGAGATCGCCGATGTGCGGCCCGAGGAATGCGCTGTGGCCCGCGGCGATGCAGAAGGTGTTCTTCAGATGCGCGCCGCACGCGAGGACCGGCTCCGCGAATGTGCGCGCGGTCTCGATGGCGCGAGGAACGAAGCCGCGCGCACGGCGGAGGAGGACCGGCGCGCGGCTGATCACGCGGACGACGGAGTCGTCGGCCCGCGTCACGATCTCGCGATCATGCAGAAGAAAAACGTCGGCGATCTCGCCGAGCTGGGCGAGCGCGTCTTCGTTCGTCGTGACCATCGGCTCGTCGGAGACGTTGCCGGATGTCATGACGAGCGGCACGCCCGCGTCGTGGAGAAGGATGTGATGCAACGGGGTGTACGGGAGGAAGAGGCCAACGATCGGAAGATCGCTTTTTTCGTCGCGACTCTTCGCCAGCACGATGGGACGTTCGATCGAAACGAGCAGCTCGCGCTCCTCATCCGTCAACACCGCCATCCGTTCCGCCTCGGCGAGATCGCGAACCATGATCGCGAACGGTTTCGTCTCGCGATGCTTCCGCTCGCGCAGACGCCGCACGGCTTGCGGCGACGTGGCGTCGCACGCGAGATGAACTCCGCCGAGGCCTTTCAAGGCGACGATCAGTCCGGCGCGCAGTGCGCGGGCGGCGAAGCGAATCGGATCCGGAATCGCCAGCTCTTCGCCATGCGGCGAGAAGACGGTGATCCGTGGACCGCATACGGGACACGCATTCGGTTGCGCGTGAAAGCGACGATCGCCCGGCGATTCGTATTCGCGCCGGCAACGTCCGCACATCGCGAACGCCGCCATCGACGTCTTCTCGCGATCGTAGGGCGCGCCGTTGACGATCGAGTACCGCGGTCCGCAGTTCGTGCAGTTGATGAATGGATAGCGATGGCGGCGGTTCGACGGATCGAACAGTTCCTGCACGCAGTCGTCGCAAGTCGCGAGATCCGCCGGGATCGAGACGCGATGCTCGCCCGACGCGACGCTCTCGTCGATGATGAACGTCGCGCCGGTTTCGTACGCGATGCTCGTGCAGACGACGGTCTGGACGCGTGCGGCCGGCGGGCCGCCGGATCGGATCGCGCTGACGAAATGCTGCAGCGCGTCCTCGCTTCCATGCGCGTCGATCGACACGCCCCGCGAGTGGTTCCACACACGCCCGCCGATGCCGAGTCCCTCGGCGAGTTGATAGATCCAGGGGCGGTAGCCCACGCCCTGAACCGTTCCGCGGACCTCGATGTGAAGACCGGCTGAAGCCATGCCGTCAAGGTACGTACCGCCAGAACATCGGGAGATGAGGTCAAACACATGGTCGGGTGACGGTCGTCACTCCGCGCGCTGACCGGCAATGCGGCGAAGCCTCGGCGGCGTGCGCAGACTGAAGTCATGTCCCCGAAGATCGCTCTCATTTACGCCTCGCGTCACGGTCACGTGCGAGCCATCGCCGAGCATCTCGCGTCCGTCGCCGCAGTTCGCCGCGTCGACTGCGTGATGATCGACGTGAAACAGGCACGCCTGGATGTCCTGGACGATTACGACGCCGCGCTGATCGCGGGATCGGTGCACTTCGGCCGGCACGCGGGCCCACTTCGCCGCTTCGTGACGCGCAACCTGTCGCGGCTCTCGTCGATGCCGAGTGCGTTCGTTTCGGTGAGCGGCTCCGCGGCGTCGCTGGAGGGTCGCGTGCAAGCGGAGGAGTACATCGACGCGTTCGTGCGCGTCACGCGCTGGACTCCCGATCTGCGCGTGTCCGTCGCGGGCGCGGTGCTCTACACGAAGTACGGGTTTCTCACGCGCCTGATGATGAAGTTCGCGTCGCGCACCGCCGGTCGCGACACCGACACGACGCGCGACGTCGTGTACACGAACTGGATCGAAGTCGAACAGTTCATGCACACGTTCGTCGATACGCTCGAGCGTCACGCCCACGCGGTTCGCGAACTGGTCCGCGCGCGGGCGTGACGCTGTCGATCGGCGCGATCGTCACTCCATCGTCGGATCGAGGAGCTCGGGAATCGCCGGCGA
>DASVNL010000414.1:0-2155 GCA_036383875.1 Thermoanaerobaculia bacterium | reverse complement strand
GGATCGACGGCGGCGTACATCGAGCCGCCGAAGATCGTGCCGACGGCGTTGCGCGTGCGAAACGACAGCGGCAGCGCGACGCGCACTTCGCGAAAGTCGGCGGCGATGTACTTCACGCGGCCGCCCGTGCCGCGATATGCGGGGAAGATGTTGAACTTCCAGCGCATCAGGCGGGAGGCGAAGTCTTCAGGCATCTTGTCGCTCCGCGACTCGGCGGGCTGAGAGCCCGCCGCTCCACAGGATGGCGATGACGGCGAAGACGAGCACCGCGATGCCGTTCGCGATCAGGTCGGGGCGGTGGTGGTGGAGCAGGGAGGTCGCGGCGGTCATCGCGATGAGGAGGAAGAACGTGAGCGGCCAGGCGAGTGGGTTCGCGTCGAGGACGTACTTCGCGACGGCCCAGAGGATCAGCGCCGTCGCGAGTGCGCGCAACGCCATGAGCGGCGTTTGTGCGAGCGTCGCCGATGGGTCGAGCATCGCGAACGTGATGCCGATGATGGTGATCAGTGCGAGGCGCGTGCGGATGGCGCTTGCGAAGAGCGCGATCGCGGCGGAGGCGATGATCGCGCCGAGGAATGCCTGCGTGAGCTCGACGAGCGCGGGGAACGCGGTTGTGACTTCGGTGGGCGCGTCGATCGACACTTCCGCGGATGAGCGGACCGCGTGCGAGAGGTGCTGGTTCGCGATGTATGCAACGACGAGGATCGAGATCGCGGTCAGTGCGGCGACGACGGCGCTGCGGCCGAATCGTGCGCGGCCTTCGCGCGTGCCGAGGTTGAGGGCGTAGGGGAGGGCGGCTTCGAGTCCGGCCAATGCGAGGAACAACAACCCGAGGCGTAGTCCGGCGTCGGTGACGAACTGCGTGATCTGCCGGACGCGGAACGTGTCCCAGGCGATGCTGGTCTGGTAGCCGAAGAGAGCGCTCTCGCGATCGGCGAAGAGCACGCCGATCGGCAGGACCGCGAGCAGCAGCGTCCACTTCGCGGCGCGCTTCCACGGCAGTCCGTGGGCGCGGCTCGCGACGACGATGCCGGTGATCACGAGCGCGAGCAGCGCGATGCTGCCGATGAGCTTCAGCGCGAGCAGCACGACGTTGAGCAGCGTCTGCGTCGTCGCGTCGCGATAGACGCTCTCCGGAATCTTCACGTGCTTTTGAAACTGCGTGACCTCGTTGCCGGCGACGCGCACGGAGACGCGGCGGAAGGCGTCTTTGTAGATCGGCGTGCGCTCTTCGAAGTGGAACAGCCAGTCGCGCCGCTTCGGCTGTTGATACGTGAGCGCTTCCTTCACGTCGAATGTACGCGCGTCGAGTCCGTACGGCGCAAACGATTTCAGCGCGATCGTGAGCGCTTCGTTCTGCGTCAGCGCGACGCCGGGCTTCGCCTCGTCCTGATACTTGTGGTAGCCGGCGACGCGGCCGTCGCGCGCGTTGACTTCGACGTAGATCTCTTCTTTCTGCAGCGGCGTGAAGAAACGCACGGTCCACATCGCCGACTCGAGTTTGTCCTCGAACACGCGCGTGAGATCGCGGACCGGCATGCCTTCGCGAACGAGATGCGTGGCCGCGATGTCGTCGGGCGCGCCAAGCGATCCGCCGTCTTCGCGTCCCGACTCGTTGTCCCACGAGCGGAAGCCGGGGATCGACGTCGCGATGACGTATTCGTAGTTGCCGGTGACGCGTGTGCGTGCGATCTCTTTGGCGCGCTCCCGTGTGATGCGGTAGTCGACGGCGTCGTGCGTCGACGCGGGACTCGTGAGCATCGCGGCCGCGGCGA
Organism: Thermoanaerobaculia bacterium; assembly: GCA_036383875.1. GTDB lineage: Bacteria > Acidobacteriota > Thermoanaerobaculia > Gp7-AA8 > Gp7-AA8 > QHVT01. The sequence goes on along the minus strand of DASVNL010000414.1, from coordinate 380 downwards.
TCGCAATCGCGACGATGCAGAGCAGCACGCGCGTGCGCGTCGGATGGATCGCGTCGGGGAACGGCGTCGCGCTTTCTGCGACGTGCTCCTCTTCCTCGACCGGCGCGATCGGAAGCGTCGCGTTGGTTAAGTCGTCGTCGGGGATGAAGCCTTTGTTGCGGATGTAGAGCACGACCGACGCGAGGAGCGGCACCGCGAAGATGAGGCTCGCGAGTCCGGCGGAGACGACGTAGTACGTATTGCCCGATGCGAAGAGAAGCGTCGCGGTGTAGACGGCGTCGATCGTGTAGTGCCAGATCAGCAGCGGCAGCAGGCCGAAGCGATCCATCAGCAATCCCGCGACGATGCCGACGAGGCCGACTTCGACGCCGCGAATCCAG
>DASVNL010000413.1:0-15346 GCA_036383875.1 Thermoanaerobaculia bacterium | reverse complement strand
GTCCGCGCTGACGACCGCGCGCATCGACGGCGGAAGATTCGGCAGATACACGCCGCTCGTCACCGCGCCTTCGCCGGTCGTGTAGAGCCCGACCGTGAGATCGGTCGCGGGACGCAGACGTCCGAGAACGCCGAGCACTTGCTCGAGCGTGCGCGGATCGGGCGGCACGAGTGAGAAGTCGATCGCGTTCATCACCGAGCCGCTGCCGACGAGCAGATACGCCGCGCCGGGAGCCTGGTCTTCGGGGATGCGCACGTCGAACGTTTCGACGAACGGCTCGCCGCGGAACGGCTTGAGCACCGTGCGGACTTTGACCGTGTCGCCCGCGTTGATGTGGCCCTTCTCCGGCGTCACGACCGAGGCTTCCATGAGCCGCGCGATGCGCAGGTCGTCGTCGTGGCGGAGATGAATCTTCACGCTCTCGATTTCCGCGGCGCGGAACTCGTTCGACATCAGATAGCCGGAGATGACCGCGAGGTACTGCGGGATCGCGGAGCGCGCCGATGCGCCGGCCCAGCCTTCGCGAAGAACGATCGGACTGAAGCCTTTGAGCTTGATTTCAGAATCGAGAAGAACGGTGCGCTCGCCTGCTGCGCGCTGTGCGTTCGAGACCACGGAGTCCGTGACCATCGCAAGCATCAGCGGCGAGAGCGTCGCGTGACGCACGACGTTGACCTTGTAGGTCTGGGCTGGCCCGGCGCCGTTGAGCGTGACTTCGACCGGGATCGTGTCGGCCTTTTCGCCGAGGATGCCCATGATGCCGGCGGAGCGATCCTGGCGCAGCACGCCGACGATGTTTCCGGTGTTGGAGAACTTGAACGAGCTGGCCACGCTCGGCAGCACGGTCACGACTTCCGACGTCGCCATCGGGAAGTTGATCTCGCCCATGTCGAGGAACGGATGGCCGAATGCGTAGACGTGATTGCCGTCGATGTAGGTGACGGTGCCGCTCGCCGCGATGTTGAAGTCGCCGTTGAGCAGCACGGCGCCGACCGGATCGCCCATCGCGAAGCTGGTCTTGTCCGACGGCGTGTTCGAAGTCGACGACGCGCCCGCGGGGACGGCGACGAATCCGAGTTGATCGAGGTACGGCGAGAAGCGCTGGATGGTCTCGGGCGAGAAGCTCGAGACGGACATCGGCAGTGCGATGCGCTTCGCGCCGCTGACGGCGCTCATCGGCTGCATCGTGTTGTCGACGAGTTTCTGAAATGCGGCTTCGGGTTTGTTCTCACCGATCGCCTTCAGCATCTCGGTCGCGTTGAGTCGCGGCGAGAGTCCCAGCGTCGAGCGAGGAGTCGCGTCGGCGAGAGTTGCTCCGACCGGCGCGGTGACGTGCGCGATCTTCAGCATCTCTTCGATCGGCGTGATGCCGGCGACCGGTTCCTTCGAGAACTGCCAGGCGTATGCGAGTGCACCGATGACTTTGCCATCGATGAACACTGGCGATCCGCTCATGCCGGCGATGATTCCCGCGCGGCGCACGACTTCATGATCGACCTTCGCGAGGATGAGGTTCTGTCCGGGACCGATGTTCGTGAGGACGCCGAGGATTTCGACGTCGAACTTCTCGACCTTCGTTCCCTCGAAGACGGTCAGGCCGTAGCCCTTCATCCCCTTCTCGATCTGCGACAGCGGCATTCGCTCCGCGGCGGCGACGGTCGAGGCACACAACGCCAATGCGATGAAAACGCTGAATTTTCGGATGAGCACGAGCGATGTAACCACCTTCCGGCGAGCGTTCATTTCGCGGGCCGTGCCAAGGATGAAACGGTTGGCGGTTGACAGTTGGCGGTTGGCGGGAGATCGCCGGCCGCCCCGTTCGCTTCGTTCTTCCGCCAACTGCCAACCGCCAACCGCCAACTATTCGTACCGCAACGCTTCGATCGGATCGAGCTTCGAGGCTTTCGCAGCGGGATACACGCCGAAGATGATGCCCAGCATTCCGCAGAAAACGACGGCCAGCACGATGGCCCACAGCGGTGTGTGGACGGGCGGGAGCTCGACCCAGCGCTTGAGCCCGAGTCGCACGGCGTTCGCGAGCAGGAAGCCGATGACGATGCCGATCACGCCGCCGAGTCCGGAGAGCGTCACGGCTTCGATGATGAATTGAATGAGGATGTCGCGGCGTCGCGCGCCGATCGACTTGCGGATGCCGATCTCCCGCGTCCGCTCGGTGACGGACACGAGCATGATGTTCATGATCCCGATGCCGCCGACGAGCAGCGCGACGCCGACGACGGTCCCGAGAATCAACGTGACCGAGCCGAGCACGGTCGAGATCGTCGAGAGCAGTTCTTCCTGCGCGAGGATGCGGAAGTCGTCTTTGTCTTCTTCCTTGAGACGATGCCGCGTGCGCAGCACCTCGCGGACTTGCTCTTTGGCGAGCTCGAGATCCGCGCCGTCGGCCATCTGAAAGGCGAGCACGAGCTTGCGCATGTTCTCGGTGCCGTAGACGACCTTCGCAGTGTTGAACGGGATCAGGATGACGTCGTCCTGGTTGTTGCCGAACGTCCCGCCCTTCTTCTCCATGATGCCGACGACGGTGAAGGTGTTGTTGTCGACCTGGATCAGCTTTCCGAGCGGGTTGTCGCCGAGGTTGAGATCCTCCGCGGCCTGCGGTCCGAGAAGGCAGACGCGCTTCTTCTGTTCTTCATCGACCGACGTGAAGAAGCGGCCGTGCTCGACCCAGTGATTGACGATCTCCTGGTACGACGTGTTGACGGCCATGAGCTGCACTGCGTGCCGCATGTCGCCGAACTTCGTCTGTGCGTTGCCGATGAAGATCGGCGTGAAGTCCTGGATCGAGGTCGTGCTGCGGCGCACGGCGGCCGCGTCGTCGATCGTCAGATCGGGCAGTTTCTGTAAGAACGGATTGCGCTGCTCGCCCGGATCGGGAAAGACCTCGATGAAGTTCGAGCCGATGTCCTGCAGGTCGTTCGAGATCTTGTGCTGCATCCCCTGCACGATCGACACGACCGCGATGACCGCGGCCACGCCGATCATGACACCGAGGACCGTGAGCACCGATCGCATCGTGTTCGCGCGGATGGCGCGCAATGCGATCTTGATGTTCTCGGACAACACGCGGAGATTGTATCTCCGCGCTTACGTCGCGACTCGCCCGTCCTTGATGCGCACGATGCGCTTCGCTTCCTGCGCGACGTCGTCTTCGTGCGTGACCATGATGATCGAGTTGCCGCGGCCGTGCAGTTCGTGGAACAGGTCGAGGATTTCGCGGCCGGTCTGCGAGTCGAGGTTTCCGGTCGGCTCGTCGGCGAGGAGCAGCGACGGTTTGTTCACGAGCGCGCGTGCGATCGCGACGCGCTGACGCTGACCGCCGGAGAGCTCGTTCGGCTGATGGCCCATGCGGTCCTGCAGTCCGACTGCGACGAGCGCTTCCTCGGCGCGATCGCGACGTTCGGCGCGCGTGATCTTCGCGTAGACGAGCGGCAGCTCGACGTTCTGCAGCGCGGTGGTTCGCGCAAGGAGGTTGAAGGTCTGGAAGACGAAGCCGATCTTCTTGTTGCGGATCGCGGCGAGCTCGTCGTCGTTCAGCGTCTCGACCGGCACGCCGTCGAGCAGGTACGAGCCGGAGCTCGGGGTGTCGAGGCAGCCGACGATGTTCATCAGGGTCGATTTGCCCGAGCCCGACGGTCCCATGATCGCGACGTACTCGCCTGGCTCGATGGTCAGGTTCACGCCGCGCAGCGCGAAGATCTGCTGCGGGCCGAGGTCGTACACGCGCGTGAGCTCGTGCATTTCGATCAGGTGGGCGGGCTGGATGTCCGGGAGTGCGCTCATTCGTCTTTTTCCTCGTCCTTCGACGTCTTCTTCTCTTCTGCGGTTACGTTCACCTTCGCTCCGTCCTTCAGCTTCTTCAGCGTCCGGAAGGGTCCGGTGATGAGCGAATCGCCCGCTTTCACGCCGCTCGCGATCGCGACATGCGTCGCGTCGCTGATGCCGGTCGTGACCGCGACCTGCTTCGCTTTCCCCTCTTGTACGAGAAAAACGAACTTTTGCTTCACGGCATCGTCATCTTTTCCATCGGGGGCGCGATCGACGACACATTGGATCGGGACGGCGACGGTGTTGAGCGCCTGATTCGTGACGATCGAGACCGCCGAGGTCATGCCGGGACGCAGGCGATCGTCGGCGTCGTCGAACGCGACCTTCACGGTGAAGTAGCGGATTCCGGCGCCGGCGCCCTGTCGCACGTCGGCGGAACTGCCGATCTCGACGACGCGGCCGCGGTACTCCTTGTTCGGAATCGCGTCGACTTTGATCTTCGCGACCTGGTCGAGCTTCACGCCGACGACTTCGGTCTCGCCGACTTCGGCCTCGACGAGGATCTGGGAAAGGTCGGCGATGACGGCGATGACGGATCCGGGATTGTTCATCGTGCCGGTCACGACGACTTCGCCTTCGTGCGCGTTGAGCGACACGACCTTTCCATCAATCGGCGAAACGATCGTCGTCCGCGACAAGTCTTCCGACGCAGATCGCAATCCCGCCTCGCCCTGCTTCACGCCCTGCTCTGCCGCAGCGAGTGCAGCGCGTGCGTTGTCGAGCGCGAGGCGCGTTTGCTCGAAGAGCTCCTGCGCCTGAATGCCCTGACGATTGAGGTTCTGCGCGCGGTCGTATGCGGACTGCGCGATGTTCAGCGCGGCGCGTGCACGTTGTACTTCGACGCGGCGGCTCGCGACTTCGGCGCGCAGCCGGTCGACTTGCGCGACGTACAGCGGCTTCTCGAGCTCGACGAGTTTCTGGCCGCGTCGCACGATGTCGCCCTCGACGAAGTAGAGCTTCTCGATCTTGCCGACGATGTGCGCGCTGATGTTGACCTTCACCTTCGGGTCGACCTGACCCGGTGCGGTGACGACTTCCTCGATCGTGCGCAAGGCTGCCTTCTCGGCGTAGACCTTCTCGCCTTTCTCATCGCCGCTGGTGACCGACAGCGCAATCACGCCGCCGATCACCACGAGTGCAATGAGAACGATCAGCCAGCGTTTCACGCCTTCATCCGCGCCGCGCCGAGCGCGGCGAAGCCGAGCTTCACGACGACGGTGGCGAGCCACAGCGAGACGATGATCACCGCGCTCTTCACCTTCGAGAAGCGCGACACGGCCGCGAAGCCGATGGTCAGAAGGATCAGCGTCCAGATCGTGAAGATGTCCAGCGACGTCAGCAGCGAGTACAGCATCGGGTTGGTCTTCATCTCGACGAGGAACGCCGGATTCGACTTCACGAGCGTCTGCATCTGCGTCGGGTCGATCGACTCACGCGAGAAGACGACGATGGTGGTGACGATGCTGAACAAACACATGGGAATCCATGAGTACAGCGTCACGGAGAAGGACTGCATGAATGTGCCTTCACCTCCGAAGAGGCGGAAGGCGAGCATCAGCACGGCGGCGATGATGACCAGGATGGCGATGCCCCAGATCGGGCCGGTGTACGCCATGACTTTGCCGAATGCGGCGCCCATCTTCGCGGCGCGCTCCACGTCCTGCGGGGACATGTTCTTGTTCTGCTGTTCCATCTGCTGACGGAACGATTCGGCGAAGTCGATCTTCGGAACGAGGATCAACGTGCTGACGAAAGAGATGAGAAGGATCAGCACGAGGGGCAGGACGAAGTCCGGCTTCCGTGCGATGTCCTCAAATGTTTCGGCGGGGGCAAACAGCACCCCCGCCAGTCTCTGAAACGAAGTTTTGTGAGCGGGCGCCGGGGCGACCGGCGCGTAATTCGGTGACGACGAGTCTGGACTCTCGGTCATTTCGGCTGTTCCTCCGGTGTCAATCGGCTGGAGTAATTCAGCCAATTGTACCGGTCGAGGAACTTGTACGCGTTCGGTTCTGTCGCGACTTCCGGAAGTTCGGTGGTGATGCCACGTGCCGCGAGGATGTCGCCGGTCGCCGCGTTGAAGCGCGCACGAGCCGACGCGTATCCGATCAGCGCCTGGAGCTCGGTGCGACGCGCGTCGGAGAGCTGCTGCTGAACCTGCAGGACCTGGAAGTTCGTGGTCATGCCGTTCTCGTAGCGCTTCCGTTCCGCATCGACGTTCGACTCGGCCGCCTCACGTGCAGCACGCGCCGCAGAGATCGCACGCGCGGATGCATCGACGTCGCGGGCCGCGTTGCGAACTTCGACGGCGATGTTCTGACGCGTCAGTTCCTGGCTGGTGCGCGATTCTTCGAGCGAGAGCTCGGCCTGACGCGCGGCTGCACGCGCACCGATGTTGCGCAGCGGCATCGCGAACGAAAGGCCGACGTTCCACGACGGGAAGTCGTTCGAGAAGATGCTCTCGAGGGCGTCGGTGTAGGCCGTGGACGGGACGGTCGGATCGGGATTGCCGGTGGCCGGATTGAGGACGCGACCGGCGATGCCGGCGAGACCGTAGCCGATGTTGAAGTCGACGGCGGGCAGGACCTGGTTCTTCGCGAAGAGGACGTTGATGCGGGCGTTGTCGGTGCGCAGAACGTCAGCAGCGACTTCGGGGCGCTGCGTGTATGCACGCTCGATCGCGCCGGCCACGTCGATGTTGACGGCCTGATAGTCGAAGGAGTCAGTGGGGATGATCGGACGATCCCACTCGGACTGCGGGAGGTTCATGAGCTGGCGCAGACGATCTTCCGCTTCGCGAACCGAAGCGACTGCGCGGATGAGGGTCTCTTCCGTCTGCGCGATCTGCACGCGCGGCTGGAGGATGTCGAGCGGCGCGGATGCACCGACGTCGATGCGGATCTGCGTGATGCGCGACTGGTCGCGCGCAAGGAACAAGGTTTCCTTCACGACTTCGACGTTGCGGCGCGCGTAGACGAGATCGAGGTACGCGGTCTCGACGAGCAGCGCGGTGTCATTGAGGACGTCGCGGAAGGTCTCGCGGCTGATGCCGAGGGTGTTGCGGGCGATGTTGATGCCGCGGCGGTTGACGTCGATGCCGAAGTCGCGCATGAGCGGCTGGCTGGCCGCGAAGGTCAAGCCGGTCGTGTAGTTCGGGCTGAACGTGACGCCCGGGCCGCTGCTCGTGCCGCGCGAGTTGTCGAAGTTAAGACGATAGTTCGCGCCCGTCGGCAGGAAGTGGTTCCAGCCGAAGTCGAGGCTGACGCCGCGACGGCTGCCCCCGGCGAACGAGCTGAGCGACGTCTGCTCGGCGCTCGACAGGGTCAGTGCGGCGTCCGCGACCGGATCGAAGATCTGGTACTGACGGCGGATTTCCTCGCCCGCGATGCGGTGCTCGAAGCGCTGCAGCTCGATGCCGAGGTTCTTGGATACGGTGGTGGCGACAGCGTCGTTCAGCGACAGGCGCAATGCGCGTGAATCATTCGCGTCTCGATCCGTCTCGGCGGAAACCGGCTCCGTCGTGCGCGCAACCGGCGCCTCCTGCCCGAGCAGAGCGGTCGTCGCGAGCGACAACAAAGTTAAGGTAATCAACCGTCGAAATGCGGTCATGCAAGTCCTCCCAAACACGCCTCTTGTACGAAGAGTTGGATCGTTGGTTTCGTGCCTCGGCCTGAGGCGGCGTGATTCTATCTCCCCTATACGACCGGGAAGGCGTTGCGTTGGCTGCCGAAACCGAATTAATTCGTGGCCGGCAGCGGCGCACCCGCGAAGTGACACGCGGCGAACTGTCCGGGCTTGTGCTCGACCAGGGGTGGAACCTCGGTCTTGCACACCGGGAACTGCGCGATCGGACAGCGCGTGTGGAACACGCAGCCGCTCGGAGGATTGAGCGGCGTCGGGATGTCGCCCTTCAGGAGAATCCGCGTTTTCTTCACCGCCGGATTCGGCACCGGCACCGCGGAGAGCAGCGCTTTCGTGTAGGGATGCAGCGGATCGGCGTACAGCGACCGGCGATCCGCGAGCTCCATGATCTTGCCGAGGTACATGACGGCGACGCGCGTCGAGATGTGCTCGACCACGGAGAGATCGTGCGCGATGAAGAGGTACGTCAGCCCGAGCTCGTCCTGCAGGTCCTGCAACAGATTGACAACTTGTGCCTGCACCGACACGTCGAGCGCGGACACCGGCTCGTCGAGCACGAGGAACTTCGGATTCGTCGCGAGAGCGCGCGCCACGCCGATGCGCTGACGTTGTCCGCCGGAGAACTCGTGCGGGTAGCGCTTGCGATAGTCGGGGCTGAGTCCGACTTTCAGCAGCAGCTCCGCGACGCGATCGCTGCGGTCGGAGGAGTTCAGCTCACCATGAATGATCAGCGGCTCGGCGACGATCGTGCCGACAGTCATGCGCGGATTCAGCGACGCATAGGGATCCTGAAACACGATCTGCATGTTGCGGCGCATGCGGCGCATGTCGCCGGAGTCGAGCGCGAGGACGTCGGTGTTCTCGAACTTCACCGAGCCGCCGGTCGGCTCGATGAGACGAAGGATGCAACGTCCGACCGTCGTCTTCCCCGATCCCGACTCGCCTACCAGTCCGAGCGTTTCGCCGCGCATCACGGCGAAACTGATTCCGTCGACGGCTTTCACATTCGCGACGACGCGTGCGAGCACGCCGCGCTTCACGGGAAAGTATTTGCGCAGACTGTCGACGACGAGCAGCGGCTCGCCCTCGCCCATCGGAATCTTCGGCGTGACCTGCGGCTCGGAGACTTCGTTCGCATCGTGCAGAGGCCGTGCGTCGCGATCGATTTGTCGCGCGGTCTGATCGGCCGGCGTCTGCAACCCGCCTGTGATCGCCGGCGCGACCTTGTCGTCGCCGGGGATGAATGGCTTATCGGGCATTCAGTCTCTCCGGATCCGGCGTGTCTCCGTGCAGATAGCAACGCGCGGTCTGTGCTGCGGTCACGGGCATCAGTGCGGGCTCGTTGCCGAGGCAGATGTCCATGACGTCGGGGCATCGCGGGTTGAACTTGCAGCCTTGCGGCAGGTTGCTGATCGGCGGAACCATTCCTGCGATCGTCGGCAGGCGGCCCGGCGTGTCGCTTTCGACCGCGTCGATGCTCGGCAGCGATTTCAAAAGTCCGCGCGTGTACGGATGCGCGGGATTCGCGAACAGTTGCGAGACCGGCGCCTCTTCGACGACGCGCCCCGTGTACATGACGACGATGCGCTCGCAGAACTCGGCGACGACGCCGAGGTCGTGCGTGATGAGGAGCACGGCCAGGCCGAGCTTCTTCTGCAGACCGGCGAGCAACTCCATGATCTGCGCCTGAATCGTGACGTCGAGCGCGGTGGTCGGCTCGTCGGCGATCAGCAGTTCCGGATCGCAGGAGAGCGCGATCGCAATCATGACGCGCTGCCGCATGCCGCCAGAGAGTTGGTGCGGATAGTCGTGAAGGCGTTTGTGCGGATCGGGGATCGAGACCAGCTCGAGCATGTCCCCCGCCTGCTTCCACGCCTCCTTCTTCGAGACCTTGCGATGAATGCGGATCGCCTCCGCGACCTGCGCGCCGATCTTGAAGACCGGGTTCAGCGACGTCATCGGCTCCTGGAAGACCATGGCGATGTCGTTGCCGCGGACATTGCGCATGTCTTTCTCGGAGATCGCGGCGAGGTCGCGTCCTTTGAAGCGGATCTCGCCCGCAGTGATGCGTCCAGGAGGCGCGACCAGTCGCATGATCGACATCGCCGTCACGCTCTTGCCGCATCCGGACTCGCCGACCAGCGCCACGGCTTCGCCGCGCCGCACCGAGAACGACACATTGTCGACCGCGTCGACTTTGCCGTCCGAGGTGAAGAAAGTGGTTCGGAGGTTTCTGACTTCGAGCAGCGGGTCCTGCCCGGAAGTGAACTCTGTCACGGCGCGGGATGGTAGCAAGAAGAGTGACAGGCGGCGACGTCAACGCTTGAAGCGCGAGATAAATGCGCGAACTTCATGCACGCCGAGCAACGCTCCGGCCGCGAAATAGACCGCCCCGAACAACCCCGCAATGACCAGCGCCTCGGCGATCGTCGCAAACGGGATGCGATGAATGACGTCGCGCACGAACCAGCGATCGGCGATCACGGACAGTACGCCAGCAAGAATCGCGGCGCTCCACAACTTCACTTCGTAGCTGATCGCCGTGTCGGTCTTTCCGATGCGACGCTGAATCCCGCGACGCAGCAACACGAACTCGACCCAGCCTGCCATCCCCGCGGATGCGGTCAATCCGACCGCGCCGAGCGCGAGTGGTCCGCCCGGAACGTTCGGCACCGGCATGCCGAGGAACTCGACGAGTCGCACGATGAGCGGACGGAGCGGAATCGCGAAGAGATAGCCGAGCGATGCGGTGAGGATCACGCGAATCACCGCGAACTTCAGCGGCGTGCGCGTGTCGCCGAGCGCGTAGTACGCGGACGAGTAGAGCCGGCCGAGCGTCGTCGCGAGCAGTCCGACCGTCGAGCCGATGAGGATGTACCAGACGAACGTCGTCACGGCCGGTGTGAACTTGCCGGTCTGAAACACCGCGCCGATGAGCAGGTTGCCGATCGCGATGAACGCGACGATCGTCGGCACGACGAAGAACGAAATCTGCCGCAGCCCACGCGCGAGTCGCGTGCGCAGCGCGGAGTTCACCTTCTCTTCGTCGCCGAGCTCTCCTGCCATCTGCGGCAACTCCGCCGCGGCGACGGACATCCCGAAGAGACTCACAGGCAGTGTGTAGACGGTCTGCGCGTATGTGATGCTCGTGACGACGCCGGTCGGCAGCAGCGTCGCGATCAGAAGATCAATGTACGCGCTGAGTTGCACGACGCCGCGGCCGATGACGACGGGGCCGAACGATCGGAAGACTTGTCGGACTTCGGGCAACTTCGTGTCGACGCCGAAGCTGAGATGTCGCGCGTAACGGATGACGAAGGGGATCTGCACGGCGAGTTGCAGCGTGCATCCGATGATCGTGCCCCACGCGAGCGCGACGGCGAGGTCGGCCTCGCGCAAACGGCTGCCGAAGATCACGAGCGTCCCGATCATCGCGGCGTTCCACAACACGGGCGCGACGTACGAGAGAAAGAATTTGCGGTGACTGTTCAGGATGCCGAGGCACCACGCGGACATCACGAGGAGTCCGGTGCCGGGAAAGAGGATGCGGACGATGCGGATGGTCAGCTCGCGCGTCTCCCCTTCGAAACCCGGCGCGATGACCACGAGGAGCCACGGCGTCAGCAGCACGCCGACGAGCACGAGGATCGACGTCACGAGGGCGAGGATCGTCGCGATCACGCCGGCGATGCGTCCGGCGAGTTGCTCGTCTCCCTTCGCCAGCGATCGCGCGTAGACCGGAATGAACGACGCGGAGAGAACGCCCTCGCCGAGGAGGTTCTGCAGAAAGTTCGGGACTTTCAGCGCGGCGGTGAAGGCGTCGGCGGCGGCGCTGTTGCCGAGGTAATGCGCCATCACGCGCGTACGCACGAGGCCTGCGAGACGGCTCAGCAGAATCCCGGCGGCGATGAGCGCGGCATAGCCGCCGAAACGAGACTTGGTTTGTGTGGTGGAATTCATTAGAGGAACGACGCGCTAAGATACCGCGACCTGAGTTGGCGGTTGGCAGTTGGCGGTTGGCGGGAGACCGAGCAGGTTTCGTCGTTCCACCGCCAACCGCCAACCGCCAACCGCCAACTGATCATGCAAACCATCACCATTGCAGGCGCGGGACCATCCGGCCTCGCCGCCGCAATCGCACTGGCCCGCGCCGGTCGTTCCGTCACCGTCCACGAAGCGAAGCGCGACGTCGGCGTGCGTTTCATCGGCGATCTGCAGATCATCGAAGGTTCGTCGGAGCGCGAGCCGGTGCCGGCGTTTCTCGATCGCATCGGCGTCGAGCGGAACTTCTACTTCCGACCCGCGACGTGGGCGACGTTCTACGATCATCGCAACTCCGCGCGCACGATTCGCAGCGAGGAGCCGTTCGGCTACTTCATCAAACGCGGTCCCGAAGACGACACGCTCGATCGCGGACTGCTCGCGCAGGCGCGCGCTCTCGGCGTCGAAGTCGTGTTCAACAGTCGCATCAAACCGGAAGAGGCGGACATCGTCGCGACCGGCCCCGCGGCGCCGGACGGACTCGCGCGCGAGATGACGTGGCACACGAGCGATCCCGAGCGCGTCGAGGTGTTCTTCAACCATCACCTCGCGCCGGGCGGCTACTCGTATCTCTTCATCCTCGACGGCATCGCGACGTACGGCTGCGCGATCGTCGCGGACTTCAAGAAGATCGACGACTACTTCGAGCACTCGCTCGCAGCCGCGCAACGTGCGAATCCGTTCGAGATCCCGGCCGAGACGCGCACGGGCTACTCGTACATGAACTTTCATCTGAAACAAACGGCGCTCAAAGACGGCGCGCGTTTCGTCGGCGAGGCCGCGGGGTTTCAGGACTATCTGTTCGGACTCGGGATCCGCTACGCGCTGACGAGCGGCTGGCTCGCCGCGCAGAGCATCCTCGAGAATCGCGATTACAACGAGCTCTGGACGGCGCAGCTCGGGCGGAAGCAGCAGACATCGCTCGTGAATCGCTTTCTGTACGAAGCAGGCGGCAACACCGGGCTCTCGATGTTCGTGAAGCAGGCCGGACGCGCGCGCGACTTCAACCGCTATCTCAGCGGCTGGCACGCGCAGACGTGGTGGAAGGCGCTGCTCGCGCCGGTGGTGCAGCGCTTCTGGCGGCATCGTGGACGCTGCATGCACAAGCCTCTCGTTGAAGGAATGCCGCACTGGTGTCGCGCCCGCGACACGGAAATGCGCGTCCCACCCCTCGGCGAGGTCCCGCCTCGAGGCGAGGTTACGCGTTGACGACCGCCCTCGAGCAGGCGTACGCCGAGTGTCGCGCGATCGCGCACAAGCACGGCGCGAACTTTTCGGTCGGCTTTCGCTTCCTGCCGAAGATCAAACGCCAGGCCGTGTACGCGGCGTACGCGTACTGCCGCGTCGCGGACGACATCGCCGATGAAGGCGACGACACGACGTCCGAGCGGATGACGAAGCTCGACGCGTTTCAGCGCGAGCTCGACGCGTGCTACGCCGGCATGCCGACGCAGACCATCACACTCGCCCTCGCCGACTCGCTGAAGCACTTCCCGATCCCGAAAGACGCGTTCGTCGCGCTGATCGACGGCTGCCGCCAGGACATGGTCAAGACGCGCTACGAGACGATCGACGAGTTGCTGCACTACTGCGATCTCGTCGCGACGTCGATCTCCGACATCTCGCTCGCGATCTTCGGCCACAAGACCGAGCACGCGCGCGAGTACGGCCGCAACCTCGCGACGGCGTTGCAGCTCACGAACGTCACGCGCGACATCGGCGACGATCTCACGCGCGACCGCATCTACGTTCCCGCTGAGGAGCTGCGGAAGTTCGATCTCACCGAGCGCGATCTCTTTGCGCGCATCGAGGACGATCGGATGCGCGCGATGATCGAGTTTCAGATCGCGCGGGCCGAGGGCTACTTTCGTGCGGCGGAGCCACTGCTTGGCGAGCTCGAGTTCGACGCGCGCTTTCCGACGGTGCTCATGGGTGGGATCTACGCAACCGTCCTCAGCAAACTGCGCAAGAATCCGCTCGTGGCCATCCGCAAACGCCTCTCTCTTTCGCCGCTGCAGAAAGTGCTCGTGGTCGGCACGCGTGTCCTTCGTCCGCACTTCGTCTGAAAGCTGCGAAAGCAGATCGAAACTCACACATAATCACCAACGTCTGACTGTCGAGATGAGGCTTCGATTTCTCATCGTGCTCCTGCTGTGCTTCCCCGTCGCGGTTGTCGCGCAGGAGAGCACGCGCGTGTCCACGGCAGTCGTGCCGGTCGTCGGCAACGTCTTCGGCGCGACGATGGTGCGCTGGAAGACCGACGTCGAGATCGTGAATGACACGGGCGGCAGCGCCGATGTCGCACTCGAGTTGCCCAACACACCCGAGCAGCCCGTGATCGTGCTTTCGCTCGCGCCGGGTGAAGTGCAGCGCTTCAGCGACATCACGGCGCAGGCGTTCGGCATCGAGTCCGTACTTTCGCCGCTGCGCATCACGACGAGTGGACGCCGCTCGGTCAGCGTTCGCGCGAGCGTCTACGCGGAACGCGCACTCGAGCGCTCGCCCGCGCAGCCGATCGCGACGTACGTCGGGTCGCAATACTCGCCGGTGCGCGTGCTCGACGGTCTTGCCTTCAGTGACGAATTTCGCACGAACATCGGTCTCGTCAACCTCGGCGAACGCGACGCCGACTTCGTCCTTGCGCTGCAACGCATCCCCGGCCGCAACGTCGCCGTGATCCGCCGCCTCGTTCCTGCCGGCGCGATGATTCACGAGGCCATCCAGACGATCTTCCCGCTGATCACCGACGGCAGCGGCTTTTCCGTCGTGATCGAGAGTCTCGCGCCCGACACGTACGTCTACGGGTCCGTGATCGAGAGTGCGAATCACTCGGGACGCTTCATCGCACCGCGCGTTGGTCCTGTGCGCTGAGTTATCCTTCCGCTCGCATGGACGAGCCGGACTATCTCATCTGCCTGCAATGCGAGACGCCGACGTATCAGTTCGAGTACGCGAGCGGCAAGTTGGCCACATGCGTGTGCACGACGTGCGGCAATGACGACATCACGGATTTCATGACCGAGGCGGAGCTCGAAGAGCACTCATGAAGCCGGTGATCATCGGAATCGCCGGCGGGACGGGATCCGGCAAGACGACCGTCGCCCGCGCGATCTACGACCGCGTCGGCAAAGATCGCATCGAGTGGATCTCGCACGACTCGTACTACCGCGAGTTCGAGAGCCTCACCGACGAAGAGCGCCATCACATCAACTGGGATCATCCCGACTCGCTCGAGACGGAGTTGCTTGCGCGTCACGTCGACGTGCTCAGCAAAGGCTCGGCGGTCGAGGTCCCGATCTACGACTTCGCGACGTACGCGCGCAAGACGGAAACGCAGCGCGTCGAGCCGCGGCGCGTGATCATCGTCGAGGGAATCCTGGTCCTCGCCGAGCCCGAGCTGCGTCGCCGGATCGACATCAAGTTGTTCGTCGACACGCCGGCCGACATCCGCTTCGTCCGGCGCCTGATGCGCGACACGCGCATTCGCGGGCGTTCGCTGGAGTCAGTGATCGAGCAGTACATGACGACGGTCCGCCCGATGCACGAGGAGTTTGTCGAGCCGTCCAAGCGTCACGCCGACCTGATCATCCCGGAAGGTGGCGAAAATCTGGTCGCGATTAACGCGATCATCGCCCGGGTCGAGGGTTTGGTCACCGGAACGGTCTAAATCCCGATTGCCGTCAATCACTTACAACAATTCACAACAAATCCGGAATCACCGGCCGCAACGGTGGGTTTAGGTTCGCCGTTGACAGGAACGCAACCGGGTCTCATTGACCGGGAAACTTGCGGAACCTAAAATGAGCCGGCAGCGGTCGGC
>DASVNL010000412.1:0-2879 GCA_036383875.1 Thermoanaerobaculia bacterium | reverse complement strand
GCCTTGCGTCGCGATGTCGAACGGCGCTTGAGCGACTCGAGCGCGCTGAGCATGTCCGCAATCGACTCGTAGCGATCGGCCGGATCTTTGCGCAACGCGCGACGAATGATCGGCGTCAGCGCCGCGTGCGACGTCCCGCCGAGGGGCGGCGGATCTTCGAAGAGGATCGCAGTGATCGTCGCCGCGGTGTTGGGTCGATCGAATGGACGCCGCCGCGTGGCCATCTCGTAGAGCACGACGCCGAGGCTGAAGATATCGGTGCGCGCGTCGACGATTGAGCCGCGCAGTTGTTCGGGCGACATGTACGGCGCCGTGCCCGTCACGATTCCGGTCCGCGATTTCAGCGCCTCGGGCGACGACGTGTCGGACGGCTCGAGGAACCGCGCCAGTCCGAAGTCGAGCACCTTCACCTGTCCGCGCGGCGTGAGGATCAGATTCATCGGCTTGATGTCGCGATGAATGATCCCGCGGCCATGCGCGTCGTCGAGCGCGTCGCAGATCTGCAGCGTGACGTCGAGGATCTCGTTGAGCTGCATCTGCGAGCGTTGCAGACGATCGAACAGCGTCTCGCCTTCGATGTACTGCATGACGAGATACGGCCGCTCCTGATACTCGCCGACCTCGTAAATCGCGCAGACGTTCGGATGATCCAGCGCCGCGATCGCACGCGCCTCGCGCAGCAATCGCCCCTTCGCTTCCTGATCGCGACTCACGCTCTCCGGCACGATCTTGATGGCCACGCGCCGCCCGAGCCGTTCGTCATCGGCGAGATAGACCTCCCCCATCCCCCCCGCTCCGATGAGCGAGACAATGGAGTACGGCCCCAGGCGTTCGGGGAGCTCATCGGGCATGCGTACGTGCATGCTGCCATAGACACAGCGGGAGCGCACCATCGCGATGCACTCCCGCCGTCCGCACTTACTGCCTTACTGACTCACTGCCTGCGCGACCTGCATCGACATCGCGCCGCTGGTGTTGTCCACGGCCGAGCCATAAACGATCGCGCTGCCACTCGTGACGTCGAACGCGACCGCGTGATTCGCAGGCAACGCAACGCCGAGCAATTCGGCGAACGCGTATTGCTGGAAGAAATCAGCAGCGAATGCGCGCGTCACGCTCGCGACCTGCGCGCCACTCGCGTCGTACAGCCTCATCGTGAGACTCGCGCCCGCGCCGAGCGTGCGAATCCCGATGTTGAACCGCTGCCGCGCGGGATCGGCCGGCGTGATCAGTGTGCCGCGCATGCCGCTCGCGATCGCACTCGCCGGATCGACGAGCGGAATCTGCAGCCGGTTCATCGACGTCGTGTCCGTCATCGTCGTGACGATCGCCGGCGACGCGCCAACGCTCGCGAGCACGTCGACGGAACCCGCACCATTCGCGATGACGTTGCCGATGCTCGTCGTCGCAAACGGCGCGAGCGAGTACGGCGTCGATGGATCGCTCGGTGACGCAGCCACGCCAGCGGGATGCACGACGAGACGTCCCGCGATCGCGAACGGATACGGATTGCTGAGCTGCATGCCGGTCGTGAAGCGCGCGTTGAACGCGCCCGTCGTCGACGCGACGACCGGCACGATCGCAGCGGGCGGCGCGTCAGGAAGAATCGCCGACCCGTTGATGCGCGTGATGAAGCCGGGGAAGATGTGCGTCACGAAAATCTCGCCCGTCATCGCATCGACGACCATGCTCGTCGGGGTCGGCAAGTTCTCCGCAATCGTGGTCGACGCGCCGGACGGCGTCATGAGTCGCACGCGGCCCGGCGCGCTGGCGAGCATGTTCGTGCTGAACTCGAGCACGACGAGCGGATCATTCGGGCCGCTGCCCAAAGGCGCGGAGTCGATGGCGGAGGTCAGTCCGCCGATGAGCGTCGACGCGGCGCCGCCGCTCGTGTTGATCGACAACACGCTCGCGCTGCCGATCGGAAACGGGAAGCCGGTCAGCGTCGTCACGACGAGCTCGTTGCCGCGCACGTGAATGCTGTCCGGCACCGGATCGATCACCGGCGCGCCGACCGGCGTCGGGTTCGGTACTTTGCCGATCGTCGACAACGTCGTGGTCTCGCCGGTGTTCGCATCGACGCGACGCACGACGTTCTGACTCGCATCGACGACGTACACCGTCTGCCCCATCATCGTCACGCCGAACGGATTTCCCGCGCGCACGTTCGCCGGAAAGTCGGGCCGCGGCTCTTCAGTGAAGTCGGGAAAGTCGGCGACGAGGCGCACGATCAAGTCTTCGCCCGCACTGTTGTGCAGCGTGATCGCCGTGCCGCTCTTGAGCGTCGCGTGATCGCTCGCGTTCAACACGAAGCCGCCCTTCGCGACGTCGAGCGCAACGCTCGATTGCAACGAAAGCAGCGACGCGAGAATCGGCGACGCGACGTTCGGATTCCGCTGCTCGGTGCCCGGATTCGGTCCGGGCAGCACGGCGTCACCGACGCCGATCGTCACGTAAAGCATCCGATCCTGCACCGCGACTCCCGACGGACCCGAAGGCGATCCCGGCTCCTCGGCGCGACTGATGCCCGACGGCAACCCCTCGACGAGCGTGCGACGCGTCGCGGTGGCGCGATCGATGATCGAGATCCGGCCGGTGTTGTTCACGGGCGTTCCCGCCTCGGCGACGACGAGATTGCGATGGCGCGTGAACGCGATCTTCGACGGCAATTGCAGCCCCGCCACGAACGGCGGCCCTTGCGGTTGCGCGGGCACAGCAACAGCGAACGTCAGTACGATTGCAGCGATGAATTTCTTCATGGCGTTTTTCTCCTCGACTGCTGAAGCGACAGTCGCGAAGAAAAGTGTTCACGCCATTACCAAACCGGCGAGTAGCCCTCCGGCGCAAAGACGTCGATGTCGCGCCCGCTGATCTCGACT
>DASVNL010000411.1:0-1964 GCA_036383875.1 Thermoanaerobaculia bacterium | reverse complement strand
TCGTCGAAGGCGTTGACCTGAGGCTGTTGCGCGGGCCGTGCGTCGGGCTGTTCATCTTTCAAGGGGCAGATCTCCGTTCGCAATTATCCATCTGCACGAACAACGCGCCATCGGCCAAAGGTACGAGGGCCGAAAGTCGTAGTCGCGGCCTGTCCGTCCACCCGATTGTTGAATTGCGCGGCAGACACGATTCTGCTCGGCATGAAACAAACGATTCGAAATCGCATGCTGCTCGTGGTCATTCTGCTGTCGGCAGGCGTCCTTTCGGCATGTGCCAGAACAGACGCGCAGGAAGCCAATACTCCCCCGCCGCCGGCCGTGACCGTCGCGCCGGTGCTGGCCCGCGACATCACGGAGTGGGACGAATTCACCGGACGCCTCGAAGCCGTGCAGGTCGTCGCCGTGCGACCGCGCGTCTCCGGCTACGTCTCTGCAGTTCGCTTCGACGAAGGCGCGATCGTGCATCGCGGCGATCTGCTCTTCGAGATCGACCCGCGACCGTTCCAGACCGAAGTCGATCGTCTGCGCGCCGAACTCGACCGCACGAAAGCGACGGTCGATCGCGCGAAGAACGAAGTGCAGCGCGCCGACAATCTCGCCGCGGACAACGCGATGTCGCCCGAGGAGCGCGGGCGCCGCGTCGGATTCGCGCGTGAGTCGGAGGCGCAAGTCGCGGCCGTCGAAGCGGCATTGCGCGCGGCCGAGCTCAATCTCGAATTCACGCGCGTCACGTCGCCGATCGACGGTCGCGTGAGCCGCGCGATCGTCACGCAGGGCAACCTCGTGTCGAGCGGACCCGGCGAAGCGACGCTGCTCACCACCGTCGTCTCGATGAATCCGATCTACGCGACGTTCGAGGCCGACGAACAGACGTATCTCAAATACGGCGACGTCGCACGTCGCGCCGGTCTGCCGATTCGCATGGCGCTCGCGAACGACAACGACTTCCCGCGCGAAGGGAAGATGGATTTCCTCGACAACCAGGTCAATCCCGCGACCGGCACGATCCGCGGCCGCGCGGTCTTCGACAACAACGATCGCGGCCTCACGCCCGGACTCTTCGTCCGGCTGCGCCTGCCCGGCACCGGCAAGTTCCGCGGCCTCCTGATTCAGGACCGCGCCGTCGGCACCGATCTCGACAAGCGCTTCGTGTACGTCGTGCAGAACGGCAAAGTCGAGTATCGCGAAGTCGAGCTCGGACCGATCGTCGACGGCCTGCGCGTCGTGCGCAGCGGACTCGAAGCCGGTGAAGTCGTCGTGATCAACGGCCTCCAGCGCGTCCGCCCCGGAGCGCCCGTGACGCCGCAACAGGTCGCCATGGACCAGAGCCTTGACGCCGTGGCGGAAGGTGGAAAGTGAGACTCGCCCAATTCTTCATCACGCGGCCGATCTTCGCGGCCGTGCTGTCGCTCCTCATCGTGATCGCCGGCGGCATCGCGCTGTTCGAGCTGCCGATCAGTGAATACCCCAGCGTCGCGCCGCCGACCGTCGTCGTGCACGCGACCTATCCCGGCGCGAATCCGAAGGTGATCGCGGAGAGCGTGGCCGGTCCTCTCGAACAGGCGCTGAACGGCGTCGAGGGGATGCTGTACATGTTCTCGCAGTCGACCGCGGACGGCCGCGTGACGCTCACCGTCACGTTCGCCGTCGGCACCGATCTCGACAACGCGCAGGTGCAGGTGCAGAACCGCGTTGCGCAAGCACTCCCTCGACTGCCGGCCGAGGTGCAGCGCATTGGCGTTGTGACCGAGAAGGCGACGCCCGACTTCATCATGGTCGTGCACCTCGTCTCGCCCGACAACAAGTACGACATGCTCTACCTATCGAACTTCGCGCATCTCCGCGTGAAGGACGAGCTGGCGCGCATCGGCGGAGTCGGCGCGGTGCAGGTGTTCGGCGCAGGCGAATACAGCATGCGCGTGTGGCTCGATCCCGATCGTCTCGCCGCGCGACAACTCACCGCG
>DASVNL010000410.1:0-4039 GCA_036383875.1 Thermoanaerobaculia bacterium | reverse complement strand
AACTCCGCGCTGCGCTGCGCCGCACCGCGGTCGCGGCGAAGCTCGAAGAGGCGCGAGCGTGTGGCGGATCGGATCATGACGGCAGCGCGCGCAACACGTTCAACGCGCGATCGAGCGTCTCAGCGATCGTGCGCGACTCGTCGCCGCGCTGTGCGACAACCTCGCGCTCGAATCGATCGCCGAAACGCAGATGCGCGCGCTCGACGTCGGTCAGTTCTTCAACTCCAATGATCGAAGCGAGTCCGCGTGCACGTTCGACGCGCGCGACCGCGGCGTAGAGCCGCTTCGCGACGTCGCGATGATCGGCGCGCGTCCGTCCTTCGCCGATGCCGTCCGACATCAGTCGCGACAACGACGAAAGCACTGCGATGGGCGGATAGATCCCGCGCCTCGCGATCTCGCGATCGAGCACGATCTGTCCTTCGGTGACGTACCCGGTGAGATCGGGAATCGGATGACTGAGATCGCCCGACGGCAAGGTCACGATCGGAATCTGCGTGATCGATCCTGCGCGTCCCGCGATGCGGCCCGCACGTTCGAAAAGCGACGCGAGATCGCTGTACAGATATCCGGGATAGCCCTTGCGACTCGGTACTTCGCCGCGCGCCGCGGAGATCTCGCGCAGAGCTTCGCCGTAGTTCGTGATGTCGTGCAGCACGACGAGCACGTGATAGCCGGCGTCGAACGCGAGGTACTCCGCGGCGGTCAACGCGAGCCGCGGCGTGATGAGCCGCTCCGCGGTCGGATCGTCCGCGAGATTGAGAAACGCGATGAGATGACTGTGCGAGCCGCTCGATTGCAGATCGGCGAGATAGCGTCCGGCGGTGTCGCGAGGAAGGCCGAGGGCCGCGAAGACGATCGCGAATTTCTCGACGGACGGCGCATGCGCCTGCCGGATGATCTGCATGGCCAGCGCGTCGTGCGCGAGTCCCGACTCGGTGAAGATCGGGATCTTCTGGCCGAGAACGATGCTGTTCAACGCGTCGATCGCGGAGATCCCGGTTTCGAGGAAGTCGCGCGGATACGCGCGACGGCATGGATTGATCGGCAGCCCTCCGATCGCGCGACGTTCGACGCACGCGGGTCGCGGCAAGCCATCCGTCGGACGTCCGAGTCCGTCGAACACGCGGCCGAGAAGCTCCGGGCCGACTCCGAAACGCATCGGGCGGCCGTGAAATCGAACGCGCGTCGCGCCGAGTTGCAGGCCGTCCGTGACGCCGAACACTTCGACGATCGCGCCGCGTTCCGTCGTCGAGAGCACACGGCCGGGTCGCGTTTCGCCGTCGGAGCCGACGAGATCGACGAACTCGTGGAACCCGACGCTCGCGACGCCTTCCACGAACGCCAGCGATCCGCGCAACTCCGCGAGTCCGCGCCGTTCGAGTCCGGCGGTCGTCACGGCGCAACCTCGCTCTTCATCCGCTGCAGCGCAGCGAAGTCCGTCGTTGGCAACGCGCCGTTCGCGATCTCGGCGAGACCGTCGCGATGCGCGCGCATGAACCGCTCGAGCAGCGACATCTGTCGCGATGGCGCGCAGCACGCGTCGATCTCGTCGTACGCGTTCTGCTGCAGAAATCCCTCTTGAAACGCATCGGCGAGCCGGAGCAGAAATCGTTCGCGCTCGGGCAGACTGTCGACACCGACGAGTCGCGCCGTCTCTTCGCTCAGCGCGGCTTCCTCGAGAAACTTCATCGCTTCGTCGCGCGTCGCGGACCACTGCGCGGACACGTTCGACGCCCACCAGTTCGCGACGCCGTTCGGAATCTCGCTGTACGACGAACGCGTGCTGACCGCGGGAAAAACGCGCGCCGCGGCGAGTTGGCGATCGAGCGTATAGAAGGTGCGCACGAATCGCGACGCGTGACGCGTGACCGGTTCCGTGAGATCGCCGGCCGGCGGTGAAATCGCCGCGATGAGTGTGAGCGATCCCTGCGATCCCGCGAGCGTGGTCACGCGCCCCGCGCGCTCAAAAAACGCCGCGAGTGCGCTCGAGAGATACGGCGGATAGCCCTCCTCGGCCGGCATCTCGCCGAGGCGTCCGGAGATCTCGCGCAACGCCTCGGCCCAGCGCGAGATCGAGTCGGCGAGCAGCAACACGTCGTAGCCGAGGTCGCGGTAGTACTCGCCGATCGTCACACCGGTGAAGAGCGACGCCTCGCGCGCCGACACCGGCATGTTCGACGTGTTCGCGATGAGAATGCTGCGCTCCGCGAGCAAACGCTTCGTGCGCGGATCGACGAGCCGCGGCAACTCGTCGATGAGTTGCGTGATCTCGTTGCCGCGCTCACCGCATCCGACGAAGATGATCACGTCCGCTTCGGCCCAGCGGCAGAGTTGATGTTGCGTCACGGTCTTGCCGGTGCCGAATCCGCCGGGCATCGCCGCGGTGCCGCCGCGTGCGAGAGGAAAGAACGTGTCGAGCACGCGCTGTCCGGTGATCAATGGCGCATCGGGCACGAGACGTTCGCGAACCGGGCGACTCACGCGTGCACGCCACTTCTGCAGCATCGTGAGCTCGCGACCATCGTCGAGTCGCGCGATCGCATCGGTGATGCGACGCGGCCCTTGCGGCGCGATCCACGCGAGTTTCCCGCTCGCGGACGCGAGGATCGGATGCGCGAGCGCGGGCGTTTCCATCACGCGGCCGAGAATGTCGCCTTCGCGAACCTCGCTCCCCGCTTCGATCGCGGGAGTGAAATCCCAGAGCGTTTCGCGATCGAGTGCGCCGGTGCGCTGGCCGCGCCCGAGGAAGTCGCCTTGTTGTTCGGCGAGGATGCGCAGTGGCCGCTGCACGCCGTCGAACACACCGCCGAGAAGTCCGGGGCCGAGCTCGATCGCGAGCGGCTCGCCGGTCGCGTACAACGGATCACCCGGCGCGACGCCTTCCGTTTCTTCGTAGACCTGAATCGTCGCCTGATCGCGATCGAGCGCGATCACTTCGCCGATGAGACGCTCCTCGCCGACGAGCACGACCTCGCGCAACGCGAGCGGAGTTTCGGCGCGCGCACGCACCACCCAGCCCGAGATCTCGATGACGTGCCCGGCGGCGTCGCTCATGGCGCATACATCCCGCTCAGAAGGCGGCGCCACTCCGGTTCGAGCCTCTGCGAACGCGCGTCGAACGTGTTGTCGAACGAAAAGTCCCCGCTTGCGACGATGCAGCCGCCGCGCGGACTGAGGATCACTTCGTATTCGCCGTCCGGCAGATGCGAGCGCGCCTCGCGAATGAAACTCTCGAGCGTTGGCGGCGCGGTCGCGGTCCACGATTCCTGCGCCTTCGCCACGACGCGCTGAATCCACTGTTCGCGTTGTTCGATGGCCGCGCGACGTCCTGCCCACTCCTGCCGCGCGATGCGTTCCTCGCTCGCACGCCGCGCCGCGGCGAGTCGTTCTTCGCGATCTGGAATCGTCACGTTCGCGGTCGAGGCTTCGCTCGCGATCGTGGCCAGTTCATTCGCGGCGAGCTCTTCGAGTCGCTCGACTTCGGCATCCGCGTCTTCGCGAATCGAAGCACTGAGAGAAGCGGGACTTCCCAGCGTTTGCATCACGACCTCGGCGGCAGAACCACGACGAGTCCTTCGCGCGGCTTCGCCTTGCAGAATTGCGAGGACACGAACACGAGCGAATCGGCGGCGCGCTTGATGGCTTGCTCTGCTTCGTCGCGCGTCGCGCAGATCACGCCTGCGATTCCCGCGAGTGCGAACCCGGCGACGTCTTCGCGCGTCCCGACGACGAGCGCGTTCATCCGAGCCGCCCCAGAATCATGATGGCGATGATGAGACCGTAGATCGCGATGCCTTCCGCGAGTCCGACGAACACGAGCGCGCGTCCCGCGGTCTCCGGCTTCTCGGCCATCGTTCCCATCGCGGCGGATCCCACGATCGCGACGGCGTACGCCGCTCCGATGGCCGTCACTCCCGCGACGAGCGCCGCGGTGATGAATCCCCATCGAATCACCTCGGGAGGAAGCGGCGCCGCTGCCTGTGTCGCCTCGGGCGCGGCGAGCAACGGCCCGACGACCACGATGGCGAGCAGCGGT
>DASVNL010000409.1:0-2709 GCA_036383875.1 Thermoanaerobaculia bacterium | reverse complement strand
CGACAACCAATTAATTGCGGCTGTCGCGCACGAGCCAGATGCGCTGGGCCCAGTACGAAGTCGCGTTGCTGCTGTTGGACGAAACCTGCACGTCGATCACATCGCCGCGTTCGAGTCCGCTGAGGGACTGAAGCTGGCCGTTGACGTCGATGTTCAGGCCGGAGTCGTACGAGATGGTGATGAGGTTCGAAGTGTTGCTGCCGGTGAAGCCGGAGCGCCACGTGGTGGATTCGAGCTGGATGGTGCGGTTCGAGGTGTTGATCGAACGCACGGTGCCGCGGATCGTCGCGTAGTTGCTGCTGGTCGAGCCGCCGCTGGTGTTGCCGTTGTTGCTGCGGATGACGGAGATGTCCTGCGCGCTCACGCGGCCGTTGCCGAGGTCGCGATAGCGGATGTCGATTTCATCGCCGACTTCGAGGTCGCCGAAGCGATACGTCTTGTTGTTGTAGTAAACCGGAGTGCTGCTGCTGGCTTCGACGATCACGTTCGAACCGTAGCTGCGCGCGACTTCGATCGTCCCGCGGCTGGTGTCGATGTAGCGAACGGTGCCGCGAATCGAGGTGCCGTACGAGTCATTCGGATTGGTCGTGCCCGAGCTCGGACCAGTGGCCGCGTTGTAGGTCACGTTCACGGTGTCCGCGACCAGCGTGCTGCCCTGATCGTCGACCGTCACCGAGACCTGGTCGCCGCGCTCGAGGTCCTGCGGGCGATAGGCGTTGCCGTTCCACTGCACCGTGGTGTTGTCGTCGTAGTAGACGCGCACGGTGTTGTTGTTGTTGCTTCCACCGCTCGACAGCATCGAGCCGTTGTAGCCCGAGACGTTCGAAAGCCAGATGGACCGGCTTCCCGTGTCGACCGAGTCGACAGTACCGCGAAGCTGGTAGTTCGTATTGTTGCCGCCGCCAAGGATGTCCCCGAGTCCGCCGCCAGAACTGCAAGCACCGAGGAACATCACAGCTAAGACTGCTGCGATCAATAATTTAGATGGGTTCATACTTTCGTTCTCCCACGTTATTGAGAGCAGAAACTATGCCCATTAGAATCAGTGGCCTCATGCTCCTCAGCATCCTTGATCAAGCTCCCATTTCTGAAGGTTCCACTGGCGCGCAAGCGCTCCGCAACTCGCTCGATCTCGCGCAGTTCGCCGACCAGCTCGGCTACACGCGGTACTGGGTGGCGGAGCATCACGGCACGCCTGCGCTTGCGTGTGCGAGTCCGGAGGCGTTGATCGGGCCGATTGCGGCGTCGACGTCGCGCATTCGCGTCGGCAGTGGCGGCGTGATGTTGCCGCACTACAGTCCGGTGAAGGTCGCGGAGACGTTCAGCATGCTCAGCGCACTTGCGCCCGATCGCATCGATCTCGGCGTCGGCCGCGCGGCCGGCACCGATCCCGTGACGACCTTCGCGTTGCAGCGCGATCGTCGTCAGGCCGCGCCCGATGATTTTCCGGCGCAGCTTTTCGAGTTGCTTTCGTATCTCGACGACGACATGCCCGCCGATCATCCGTTCGCGCGATTGTCGGCGTTGCCCGGACGTCCGGAGATCCCCGAGGTGTGGCTGCTCGGAAGTTCGCCGCAGAGTGGGCTGTGGGCGGCGGAGCTCGGACTCCCCTACGCGTTCGCGGACTTCATCAATCCGCAGGGCGCGGAGATGGTCGAGCAATATCGCGCGAAGTTCGAGCCGTCGCGACATGGCGCTGCGCCGCGCGTGATCGTCGCGGTGTCGGCGCTGTGTGCGGACACGGATGAAGAAGCGCGACGCATCGCATCGAGCGCGAAGATGATGTTCACGCTCTTCTTCAAAGGGCAGCTCATCCCGATTCCGCCCGTCGAGAAAGCACTCGCGTTTCTCGCCGATCAGCCGCCGAGCGATGATCCGTTTCGCGCGCGGCGTCGCGCGATCATCGGCTCGCCGTCGACCGTGCGCGCGGGACTCGAAGAAGCCGCGCGTGAGTACGGCGCAGACGAGGTGATGATCGTGACGCTGACGTACGATCACGCCGCGCGACGCCGCTCCTACGAGTTGATCGCGAAGGAGATGTTGTGAGCACGACGCGGTTGTACGTCGCCCGTCACGGTGCGACGGCACTCACGGCGGAGGATCGATTCGCCGGCGACGTCGGCGTCGAGCTCTCCGATGACGGCCGCTGGCAAGCCGAGCTCCTCGGCGAACGTTTGCGTCGAGAGAACATCGCCGCGGCGTACTGCAGCCCACTCTCCCGCACCGTCGAAACCGCGCGCATCATCGCGGGTAAGTGCGCGCTCGAAGCAACGACGATCGATGGTCTGCGCGAGATCAGTCACGGCCGCTGGGAAGGGCTCACGCGCGCGGAAGTTGAAGCGCGTTATGCCGAGGAGTACGCGGCGTGGGAAGAAGATCCGTTCACGTTCGCGCCGGAGCGCGGCGAGTCCGGAGTCGCGGTGCTCGCGCGTGCGTTGCCTGCGTTGCGCACGATCGTGACGAAGCATCCCGGCCAGCGCGTCCTCGTCGTCTCACACAAAGCCACGATCCGCCTCCTCCTCAGCAGCCTCCTCGGCATCGACGGCCGCGGCTACCGCGATCGCCTCGATCAAGCCCCGGCGTGTTTGAACGTCCTCGACTTCCGCGATCCCGTCCACGCCCGCCTCATGCTCTTCAACGACACCTCGCACTACTCGGACAAGCCCCGCGAAGTCACGGACAGCCTGTCGAAGTGGTGGGACACGTGAG
>DASVNL010000408.1:0-7965 GCA_036383875.1 Thermoanaerobaculia bacterium | reverse complement strand
GGCGGATAGCGGCGCAGGCGTTCGACGGAAAGCTCGAGTTGCCGGTAGAAACTCTCGGCGTCCGGCTCGGCCGGTTCGTCGAGCCATTCGTAAGGCTCGGGCTCGTGTGCGTAGTCGCGATGCGCGTGCAAAAAATCATCGATCAGCGTCGACTTGCCGGACCCATGCGTGCCGCTGATCGCGATCCTCACGGATCGGAATCTAGCATCGGCCTCGCAATTCTTGACACCACCCACCTTGTTCCTACAGTCTCGCTGGCACTCTTTGTTTTGGAGTGCCAGTCGAACTCATGGCCACGCGACCTGAACTTGAGCTCGATCCGCGCGCACGAGAGGTGCTCCGCGAGATCATCCTGCAGCACATCGAGTCGGGCGAGCCGATCGGTTCGCGGACGCTTTCGAAAAGCGAGAAGTTTCAGCTTTCGCCAGCCAGTCTGCGGAACGTCATGGCCGACCTCGAAGACCTCGGCTATCTCGCGCAACCGCACACATCCGCGGGGCGCATCCCCACCGATCGCGGGTATCGCTTTTTCATCGACCACCTCATGACCTCGCGCACCCTCAGCTCGCGCGAGCGCGACGCGATCGACCACGAAGTGCGGCACGCCAGCGAGATCGACCAGGTGTTGCATCTCGCGTCGAGCATGGCCTCGCGGCTCAGCGATCAGATCGGCGTCGTCTTCATGCCGACCCTCATGCAGTTCGCGATTCGCTCCATGGACTTCATCAGCGTTGCCGAGCGCCGCATCCTCTGCGTGCTCGTCGGCGCGAACGGCGTCGTCGTCAATCGCGTGATCGAGACGCGCTTCGTCTTCTCGCGCGATGAGCTCGACAAAATCAGCCGCTACATCACCGTCGAGTTCGCCGGCTGCACGCTCGACACGATCCGGCGCCGGCTCATTCGGATGACCGAGCAGGAACGCGCGCAGCACGACGAGATGTTGCAGAAGACCATCACCCTCGGCATCGAAGCCGTCAACGACGTGGCCCCGGTCGAGCATGAGCTCTACGTCGAGGGGGCCGCATCGATTCTGAACAAACCCGAATTCTCCGACGCCGCGTCGCTGCGCAAGACGTTTCTGGCGCTGCAGGAAAAAGAAAAACTCATCGACATTCTCGAGACTTGCCTCAGTGAAGACGGCCTGCAGATCCTCATCGGATCGGAGAGCGACTTCACACAGGTACACAACTTCAGTATCGTCGCGCGGCGATACGGCTCGAGCTCGGCGCCTCTCGGCATGGTCGGCATTCTCGGCCCCATGCGCATGGAGTACGCGCGCATGGCGCCGCTCGTGGACTATCTCAGCCGCGCGCTGAGCCGCAAGATCGAAGAGCAGGAGCACGAAAGCTGATGGACGAAAACACGCCGGACGGCGGAACCGAACAGGACGACACTTACATCATCGAAGACACCGGAGAGTCGGTCGAGGACATCGAGCGCGAGATGCGTGAGACGGCCGCCGAAGCCGCGGCCTCCGTTCCGACGAGCGCGCCGGTCACGGACGACGCACTGCGCGCCGAGAACCAGCAGCTCAAGGATCGCGTGTTGCGCACCCTCGCGGACTTCGAGAACTTCCGCAAGCGCACCGATCGCGAGAAGGCGGACTTTTTCCGCTACGCCACCGGCGCGCTGATGAAGGACATCCTCCCGGTCCTCGACAACTTCGACCGCGCCCTCGATCACGCGGCCGAAGGCGACGAGTTCCACAAGGGCGTACTGCTGATCTACAAGCAGCTTTTCGACGTGCTCGAGAAGGCCGGACTGCGCACGATCGACGAGGCGAACGTCCCGTTCGACCCGAACATCCACGAGGCCGTCGTGCGCGAGGAAAACGAGTCGCTGCCTTCACATACGGTCGCGGCCGTGCTGCAGAAAGGCTACTTCCTGCACGACCGTCTGCTGCGTCCCGCGCTCGTCAAGGTGGCGGTAGGCGGGCCGGAACGAACTGTGTCATCCTGACCCGGCTGATTCATGCCGAAAATCATTGGAATCGATCTCGGCACGACGAACTCGTGCGTGGCGGTCGTCGATGTCGCGACGCCGCAGGTGATCCCGAATCGGGAGGGGAGCCGTACCACCCCTTCCGTCGTCGGGTTCACGGAGGATGGGGAGCGTCTGGTCGGCCAGATCGCCAAGCGCCAGGCCATCACGAATCCGTTCAATACGGTCTTCGCGATCAAGCGACTCATCGGCCGTAAGTTCGATTCCGAAGAGGTCGCGCACGCCAAGAAGGTCCTGCCGTACAACATCGTCGCCGCGGGCAACGGCGACGTGAAAGTGAAGATCCGCGAGCGCGAGTACTCGCCCGAAGAGGTCTCGGCGTTCGTGCTGATGGAGATCAAGGAGTTCGCGGAGGAGTTTCTCGGCGAGCAGGTCACCGAGGCGATCATCACCGTCCCCGCGTACTTCAATGACTCGCAGCGACAGGCCACGCGCGACGCCGGCAAGATCGCCGGACTCGAAGTCCTGCGCATCATCAACGAGCCGACGGCCGCGGCGCTCGCGTACGGTCTCGACAATCGTCATGACCAGTACATCGTCGTCTACGACCTCGGCGGCGGCACGTTCGACGTCAGCGTCCTGAAGCTCGAAGACGGACTCTTCGAAGTGCTCTCGACCTCCGGCGATACGTACCTCGGCGGCGAAGACTTCGACAAACGCATCATGGATCGCCTCATCGAGGTCTTCCAGAAAGACACCGGCATCGACCTTCGCGACGATCGCATGGCGCTGCAGCGCCTGAAGGAAGCGGCGGAGAAGGCGAAGTGCGAGCTCTCGCTCGAGCAGGAGTCGCGCATCACGCTGCCGTTCATCTCCGCCGACGCCTCCGGCCCGAAGCATCTCAATCACATCCTTACGCGGCGCGAGCTCGAAACGCTCGTCGAAGACCTCGTGCAGAAAACGATCGGCCCCGTGAACGACGCACTCACCTCCGCGGGCATCAGCGCTCGCGAGATCGACGAAGTCGTGCTCGTCGGCGGACAGACGCGCATGCCGCGCGTGATCGAAGCCGTGCGCCAGGTGTTCGGCAAAGATCCGAACCGCAACATCAATCCCGATGAAGTCGTGGCCGTCGGCGCCGCGATTCAGGGCGGCATCCTGCGCGGCGACATCAAGGACATGGTCCTGCTCGACGTCACGCCGCTGTCCCTCGGCATCGAGACGCACGGCGGGCTGTTCACGAAGCTCATCGAGCGCAACTCCACCATCCCGACCAAGAACTCCCTCGTGTTCACCACCGTCGCCGACAACCAGAACAAGGTCACGGTGCACGTGCTCCAGGGCGAGCGCGAATTCGCGCGCGAGAACAAATCGCTCGGCAAATTCGATCTCTTCGGCATTCCGCCGGCGCCGCGCGGCGTTCCGCAGATCGAGGTCACGTTCTCGATCGACTCGAACGGCATCGTGAGCGTCACGGCGCGCGATCAGGCGACGGGACAGTCGCAGGGCGTGCAGATCAATCCGGCCGGCGGACTGTCGCAGGACGAGATCGATCGCATCATCAGCGACGCGACGCAGCACCAGCGCCTCGACGCTGCGCGCCGCGAGATGCGCATGCTGCAGAACAAGCTCGAGGGAATGATTTACACCAACGACAAGGTGTTCAAGGAATTCGGCAAGCTCCTCAGCGAGGACGACCGCGGCCGCGTGCTCAAGATCATCACGCGGGCGAAGGAAGCCGTGAACTCCGAAGACAAACAACCGATCAACGACGCCATCTTCGAACTGCAGAGCGCCGCACGCATTCTCACCAGCGTGATGCTCTACAACCCGCTGAAGATGAACTCGCCGACCGATTCAGAAAACGCATAAATGATGGCTACGACTGAGAAGCGCGATTACTACGAGGTGCTCGGCGTCGCGAAGACGGCGACTCTCGATGAAGTGAAGAAGGCGTACCGCAAGATGGCGGTGAAGTACCACCCGGACAAGAATCCGGGGGACACCGAGGCGGAGGAGAAGTTCAAGGAGGCTGCGGAGGCGTATGGCGTGCTTTCGGATGAAGAAAAGCGCGCGAAGTACGATCGCTACGGACATCAGGGCATGTCCGGGATGGGCGGCTTCGATCCCAATCAGTTCGCCGACTTCGGCGACATCCTCGGCGACCTCTTCGGCTTCGGCGACTTCTTCGGCAATCGCGGACGGCGCGGCACGCGTCCCGCGCGCGGCAACGACCTCCGCTACGACATGCAGCTCGACTTCATGGACGCGGTGTTCGGCAAAGACGTGACCATCAACGTCCCGCGCGTCATCACGTGCACGACCTGCTCGGGCACGGGCGCGAAGGCCGGCACGCAGCCGGTGTCCTGCACGGGCTGCGGCGGCCGCGGACAGATTCGCTACTCGCAGGGATTCTTCGCCGTCTCGCGCACCTGCCCGCAGTGCGGCGGCGCGGGAAAAGTGATCAAGGATCCGTGCGCGACGTGCGCCGGCGCAGGCCGCGTCCGCGAAGAGAAGAAGATTCAGGTCAAGATCCCGGCCGGCGTCGACGACGGATCACGTCTGCGCGTCGCGGGTGAAGGCGAGGCTGGATTCAACGGCGGACCTGCCGGCGATCTCTACGTCTTCCTGTCGGTGCGCGAGCACGCGAAGTTCCAGCGTCGCGACTACGACATCCACGCCGAACAGTCCGTGAGCTTCACGCAGGCCGCACTCGGCGGCGACCTCAGAGTCCAGACCATCGACGGCGAAGAGCCGCTGAAGATCCCGTCCGGCACGCAGCCCAATCAAGTCTTCCGCCTGCGCAACAAAGGCGTTCCGTTCATCGACGGCTCCGGCCGCGGCGACCACTACGTCCACGTCGCCGTGCGCATCCCGCAATCGCTCAATCCCGAACAACGCGAGCTCCTCGAGAAACTCGCGGAGCTCGAAGGCGAAGAACCGCCGGAGGAGAAGAGTGTGTTTGGGAAGGTGAAAGAGTTCTTTTCGAACTGACCGGGTGTCGTGAGTGATGAGTGATGAATGATGAGTGATGAACCGCGTCGCGAGATGAGCGTTCATCGACATGGCGTCATCTCAATGAGCGTCGCTCTCGCGACGCCGTTCATCACTCATCACTCCTCATTCATCACTCGTTCGCGCGACGCATCACGACGTCCGGCACCAGTCCCGCGTCGGGTTCCTCGCTTACTGGAAAGTAGCCGATCAGCGGGATGTCCAACTCGATCTTCGAGTTCGGCAGCGTGAGGAAAAACAGATTGCCGCCGTTCGTCCCCCGGCGATTGCCCCCTGTCGTCTCGCCGACGAGCGTCGCGAGGCCGTTCAGTTGCAGGCTCGATGCGAGGCGGAACGTGGCGGAGCTGTTGGCGGCGTCGATGAGCACCGTCACGCGACCGCGATACGCATCGGGTGACGCTTTGACGATCTCGGCGTCCGCTTCCGGTTTCGCCCACGTGTAGAAGCCGTTGCCCGCGTCTACGACCGCGTCGCCGCGATCGTAGAACGACTTGTCCCACGTGCTGAGATGCGGCCGCAGCTCCGCTGGCACCGTGCGATAGCGCAACAGCTCGCGCCAGGGGTACGGCGTGATGTCCTTCGTCGCGAGATGGCGCAGCAGCTCGTCTGCGATCGCGTCGGCGCCACCTTCGTTGCCGCGGATGTCGAGGATGAGCTCCGGAGTGCCGCGCGTGCGGAGGTCCGCAAAGGCGTCGCGCAGGAAGGTCTTCCAGTCGAGCTTCAAGCGTCGCGTCACGAACGTCCCGATGCGCAACACCGCGGTGCGATCGTTGACGTGGCGGAACTCCCACTGATCGTCGGGGAGCAACGGCGCGAGACTCATGCGCGTCGCGCGATCGGCGCGCGTCAGCGCAGTCACGGCGATGCCGTTCACGTCGTACGCGCCGTTCACCGGCGGATAGAGCAGCGGAAAGTAAACGTCGAACGCCTCGTACTCGCCGCGTCCCGTGACTTGCAGATCGTTGAGCCGCTTGCCGTCGTTCGACCCGTCGCCTTTGACGATGCGCACGAGATCGTCGAGGATCGCGTTCACCGCGACGCCGTTGATCGTCGTGATCTCCGTTCCCGCCTTGATGCGCTCGTCGGCGCTCCCCGTGACGAACATCCGCTTGCCGATGATGCGAAACGTAAACGGCACCTTGTCCGCCCCGTTCAGCACCTCCGCCACCACGTCATCCGGCTGATTGAAGAAGTTCGCGTACGTGTGACCGCAGCGGATCGTCGCGACGAAGCGCGAGAACGCGATGTACGCCTCCCGCCGCGTCAGCGATTTCTGCAACTGCCCTTCGAGCGCGTCGAAGTGGCGCTGCAGCGATGCTTCGTCGTTGTAGCGATACAAACCTGGATGCAGCGTCGTGTAGGCCTGCTTCATCACGAGAAAGTCTTCGTGCAACTGCGCGGGCGTCAGCACCGTCTCCGCGCGCAGGGACATCGCGATCGCGCACAACAGCAGCAGTCGTTTCATGAGCGTTCAGAGTACGGCCGGGTGCCGCCGCGCACCCCGTGCGCGTTTCCCGACGTTCAATTCGAATCGCGCATAAAATCGCGGGCCACATGGCCGAGCAGTCCTTTTCCCGTTCCCGTCCGCACCCGTGGCATGGTCTCAGCGCCGGCGCCGACGCGCCGCGTGTCGTCAACGTGTTCGTCGAGATCACGCCGTTCGACCTCATCAAGTACGAGGTCGACAAGCAGTCCGGCTATCTGAAAGTCGACCGCCCGCAGCGCACGTCGTCGCAGCCGCCCGCGCTCTACGGCTTCATCCCGCAGACGTACTGCGCCGAGCAGGTCACGAAGCTCTCGCCGGTCGCGTCGCAGGGCGACGGCGATCCGCTCGACATCTGCGTGCTCAGCGAGCGCCCGATCACGAAGTCGGAGATTCTCGTCGCGGCGCGCGTGATCGGCGGATTGCAGCTCATCGATCGCGGCGAAGCGGACGACAAGATCATCGCCGTGCTGCAGGGCGACTACGTGTGGGGCGACGCGAAGGACATCACCGACGTGCCGCCGGTGCTCGTCGAACGTCTGGAGCACTACTTCAGCACGTACAAGCTCGTGCCGGGCGAAGGGCAGCGCATCCGCGTCGCCGGGACGTACGGCTACGAGCACGCCGCCTCGGTCGTGCAAGCCGCGATGGAGGACTATCGCGTGCACTTCGGATCCAGCGAGCCGTGAACGATTTCATCCTCGACATCTCGTTCGACGCGCGCGACGCCGCGCTCGAAGAGCTGATCCAGTCGCGCCTTTTTCTGACCTCGACGACCGGCAGCACGTCGCGCGAAGTGAACGGCACGTCGACGATCTCCGCGTATTTCGATTCCCCCCAAGAACGCGACGCCGCCGCGCATGAGCTGCGCGACGTTGCGAACATCGAGTTGCACGCGACGGAACGCGAGCGCGTCGACTGGCTCGATCTCTACCAGCAATCGCTCGAGCCGATGCTGATCGGCGAACGTTTCGTCGTCGCGCCGGACGCGTCGCTGTTTCCGAAAGACTCCGATCGCTTCACGATCATCGTCCCGCAGGAGCAGGCGTTCGGCACCGGCTCGCACGAAACGACGTCGTTGTGCATCGAGATCCTCGAGTCGCTCGCGCTGGAAGGAAAGCGCGGACTCGACGTCGGCGCCGGCAGCGGGATTCTCGCCCTCGCGATGCACTGCCTCGGCGCCGCGAAAGTCATCGCCTTCGACAACGACAACGATGCGTACGCCGCGTTGCGCGACAACCGCATTCGCAACGAAGTTCCCGACGCCGCGATGCCGTTGTTCATCGGCAGTGTCGAGTCACTGCGCGGCGGCGCGTTCGACGCGATCACGATGAACATCATCCCCGAGGTGATCCTGCCGTTGCTGGGGGACGTTGTGAAGCGAGTGGCGAGTGACGGGACGCTGATTTTGAGCGGCATCCTCGTCGTGCGTCGCGCAGACGTAGTTGAGGCCGCGCTTGCGCACGGCCTCAGGTTGCGTGACGAGAAACAACGCGGCGAGTGGTGGGCGGGGATGTTCTCCCGCT